>CAZOKU010000012.1:0-32893 GCA_964580715.1 uncultured Rhizobium sp.
GCTATAGGAGCAGCTGGTAGTGTTGGAGGCGATGCCAGAGATACAAAAAAAGTTAAAAACAATGAAGGAAAAATTGCTGATGCTGGAGGGGGTGGGGGTGGCGCCACGGCTGCAGCTTCTGATATTGGAAAGGCAACTCAAGGAGGATTACGACCAGTATCTGCAGCAAAAGTAGAAGAGTTTTCTCGAAACATTGGTAGATCATAGTTTTAGACAAAAAATTAACGCCTTAATAATAGCTTAAATTTCTGTTCTTCGCTTCTATAGTTGACTTAGTTTAGATCATTGAATAATATTTTTTCTTAATTTTAGTTTGCTAACAAATAATAAAAATTTATGAATATCGAAAAAATTGCAGTTGGAAAAGATGCTCCAAATTATGTTAATGTTATCATTGAAGTGCCGATGAATGCTGATCCGGTGAAATATGAAATGGATAAAGATTCGGGTGCGATTTTTGTTGATCGTTTTGTGGCTACTCCAATGTATTATCCATGCAATTATGGCTTTATTCCGCACACTTTGTCAGATGATGGCGATCCTTGCGATGTTTTGGTGGTGTCAGATTTTCCAGTGGTTCCTGGTGCGGTTATTTCGGCAAAACCAGTGGGGGTTTTGATTATGGAAGATGAAAAAGGCATGGATGAAAAAATTATTGCGGTTCCCGGAAAAAAACTAAATTCGCAATTTGAAGCGGCTGAATCAATTGATGATTTGCCAGCAAGTTTAATTGCTAAAATTAAACATTTTTTTGAGCATTACAAAGATTTGGAAAAAGGCAAATGGGTAAAAATTAAATCTTTTGAAGGTGCGAGTAAGGCCCGTGAGCTTATCAATGAAGGTATAAAAAGAGCAGGGAAATAATTAGTGAGGTTGTGTGAGAAATGGAAATTTAGCGGAACAAGGTTTATCTAATGCTCAGATGCCACAGCAAGAAGTTCCGCTGGCTAGACAATTTGTTTCAATCGATGACATGGAAGTTGAAGAGATGCCTTTAGTAAGGCAACCATCTTCTTTTGATGATGGTGAAGGTGATCTTATGGTTGTGGATGATGGAAATGGTGTTGTAGATGAAGGAAATGATGATAGAGACACAATTGTAAGTATTAGAGGTGCAAGTTATTCTGGGTCAGAATATATTCCGAGTGGCACAGCTTCACCAAGTGATATTACACCTTTTCAAACTCCAACAAATCATTTTAGAAATAGTTAGGAGTCATTATTACAATAAATTCATTTTTTATTGAGTTATCTCGCTAATTTTTTTACCTGTAATTTTTTCCTGTAAAACGTCATTTACTTTGCGAAGAGTCAGGCTTTCTGCGGCTTTAGCGAGGTTTTTTTGTGCTTCTAAAATAGAGTTTCGAGAGGTTTTTTCAGCGATTAATTTTTTAAGAATTTTTAGTTTTTCGCTGATTAGTTTCTTTTCCTGTGGGCTGGAAAATAAGTGACTTTTTTCTAAATCATTTTCGATTATAACCACGTCTTGCATGGCTTCCACAGCTGCTTCAATTAAAAGACGGTTTTCAATGTCATTTTGTGAATTTTTCAGTGAATCAAGCAGCATGTTTTTGATTTCAGTTTCATCAAGGCTGAAGCTTGGTTTAACTGCAATTTCTTGTTTAGTTTGCGTGATTTTTTCTTCGGCCACAACGGTTAAAAGGCCATCAGCATCAAGTTTAAAAGTGACTAAAACCCTTGCAATTCCTGCTTTCATGGTTGGAATTCCTTTAATTTCAAAATTTGCCAAGCTTCGGCAATCACTTGCTAGTTCACGTTCGCCTTGCACAATGTGAAATTTCATGCCGGTTTGGTTGTCAGCGTAAGTGGTAAATTCTTTTGCGTAAGCAGTTGGGATTGTTGAATTGCGCGGAATAATTTTTTCCACAATGCCGCCCATCATTTCAATTCCAAGTGATAAAGGATTAACATCAAGAAGCAGGTTTTTTCTAGCTCCAGATAAATTAAAAGCCTGCCAAGCTGCGCCAATTGCAACCACGCGATCTGGATCAAGATTTGTCAAAATTTTTTCTTCACCAAAAACCTCCGCCAGTTTTTTTCCAATTAATGGAATTCTGGTGGATCCACCCACCAAAATCACGCCTTTGATTTCTTCAGGTTTGAGATCAAGATCTTCCAGCAAGTGAGTGGTAAGAGCAACGGTTCTATTGATTTTTTCCGCGATTAAATTTTCAAATTCTTCTACTCCCAAAAAGGTGTCAGACACTTTTTCATAAAAAGGTGTCTGACACCTTTTGTATAAATTCTCCTTAATTGTTTTTGCTTCATTTTTTGTGATACATAATTTTTTAGCTAATATCTCGTCAAAATCATCGCCGCCCAAGTGGTTGTCGCCAGCAACACCCAAAACTCTAAAAACGCCTTTTTGCATTTTTAAAATTGAAACATCAAAAGTTCCACCACCTAAATCGTAGACGCAGTAAGTTCCTTCGGAAGAATTTTCCAAACCATAGGCAAGTGCTGCTGCTGTGGGTTCGTTAACCAATCTAACAACTTCAAGATCAGCAAGATTTGCTGCAAGTTTAGTGGCGTTTTTAGCTGCTTCATCAAAATATGCAGGAACTGTAATTACAGCTTTTTTTACAGTTTGGTTAAGATTTTTTTCAGCAATTTTTTTTAAATGTTTTAAAATTTCTGCCGAAACTTCTTCAGGGCGAATTTTTCTTGTTCCAGCTTCAACGCGCAAAGATTTATCTTTTCCCATTAATCTTTTGATCGAAGAAATTTTTGTCACGCGGTCTATTGCTACAGCAGCTTGACCAACAGCAACAGCTGTTCCAGCATCATCATAAGCAACAACAGAGGGCTGAATATCAAAACCATTTTCATCAGCAAAAATTTTGATTTGATCATTTTCAATAATTCCAACCAAAGAATTTGTAGTCCCCAAATCAATGCCAATAATGATCTCGCTTGAATCATCTGTTTTATTTACACCCGGTTCGGTAATTTGTAATAGTGCCATTGGTTAAATTTTATAGCTTTTTATTTTTTAAAAAAATCTTTCTTGCGTTGTGGTGATTTTATAATCAAATTAAGCTAAAATTGCATCACGATGTATTAAAATATTGATGTAAGTTTGATAGGGGATTCCCATCTTTCCAGCCTTAATTTTTATTGCTTCAATATCATTTTCTGCAACTCTGATGGTGATCGGTTTTTTATTGCCAAGATGCGCTTTAGCTGCTATGATTAATGATTTTTGAAGTTTTTTTTGGTTTTTAGATTTCGGATTTTTTTCTAAGTTTTTTTCTAAATCTTTTTCGTATTTACTTAGTTGAGTTTTTTTCATAAAAAGATACCTTTATTTGAATGATATAAGTACATACTAAGTAAATGTTATGTAAATACAATAGTTAAATTTTAGTTTTTTTCCTTTTCAAATCTTCTAGCGATTTTTTTAAATATTTGGCTTTGATTAAAAATTGAGTTGCGCTGTTGATTTGATTGTCTTTAAAGTGGTTTGAAAAACTATCGATTAAAGTTTTAATTTCGTTGTTGATTTGAGTTTTTAGTTTTTCAATTTCATCTTTATCCGATAATTCCAAAATTTTTTCTTGTAATTCTAAAATCTCTGCAAGCGTTGAAAAATCTACTTTGGCAGCTTTTTCATCTTCAATTATATTAATTCCTTGCAGTTTTAAAAGATAACAAGCACGCAAAAAATCGTTAGATAAAGTTTTATAACCTTCGTTAATTTCAATTGATTTTGAAATGTCATCAAGGCTTGATTGGTCTGGATGAAATTGGTGTTGCAGCTTGAGATATTTTTTTTCTAATTCTTTTAAATCAATTTCAAATTGTGGTAAAAATCCGAAAATTTCAAAATAATTTTTCATTTTTACATCTAAACTTTAAAGCTTTCCCCACAGCCGCAGCGGCCTTTTTCGTTAGGGTTTACAAAATCAAAACCAGAATTTAATTCGTCAGTTTTATAAATCATTTCGCTTCCAATTAAAAACATTGAAACCTTTGGATCGATGAAAACATTGATTCCGTCACGACTAACCACATCATCAAATTTAGAAATGTTTTTTTCTTTTATCGCATATTCAATAGTATAGCTCATGCCAGAACAGCCGCGAGTGCGAACGCTCACTTTAATTCCTTCGCAGGGCTCGGATCTTTCAGCAAGAAGGCTTTTGATTTGAGCCAAAGCTGGGTCAGTAATTTTTAGATAATCAACAATTGCGTTTCCAGTATCTGAAAATTTCATAGCAGAAATTTAAACTCCTTCTTTATTTTTTTTATAATCCTCAATCGCCGCTTTAATTGCCTCTTCGGCCAAAACTGAACAGTGAATTTTTACTGGTGGAAGCGAAAGTTCTTGGGCAATTTCTTTGTTAGTAATTTTTGCTGCTTCATCAATATTTTGCCCTTTAATCCATTCAGTTGCAAGTGAGCTCGAGGCAATAGCTGAGCCACAATTATGACTCATCACTCTTTGCACAAAAAAGATATTTGCACCTTCCTCGAGACTTAAATCATAAACTGCAACATTTTCACCATCTCTTTCAAGCCCGCGTAAATCGCGTTTGTCAGAGATATTGTGAATTGCTTTTAATTCAATTCCGTTATGAATGAAGCGCTGGAGGTCTTCTAAACATTTTTGTGATTGATTAACTTCAATAAACATCACATCAAAACCTTTGCTCGCAAATTGCTGTTTGCGATTTATCATCCAACCTTCGTTGCTTCTGTTCATCATGAAATGGGGCAGGTTAGAATCATAAACTTCAATAACTTTGCGCTGATTGTTCACTTTAAAATCAGGATTTAATTTTGATCCATCTTCGCAATTAACCCAAAATGAACCATTTCCAACATATCTAACATCAAGATTATTTGATTCAAAAATTTCGATAAAAGTTTGTTCAACTTTCGTCGGACGTTTTTGTGAAGCACCGTCCATGCCAGTTTGCCAGTTTTTTATATATTCTGGATCAGCCCAATTTTTTTTAGAGGCATTGCTGATTTTATTTTTAAATTCTTCACCATGTTGATATCCTTTTTGATTTTGGGGCAATCTGGCGTGAACATTTTGTGTTGCATTTGTGTTTCTAACTGTTGCAGATGCAAGCTCGCGCATCCAATCTTGTTTGCCGACATTGTTTAGGCTTTTGAATTCATTTTTTGTAGCGCATAACAATTCCATTCCAACTTTTAAATCGCTTGCTTCAATTGGACGGTTGTCAGCAGACCACCAAATGTGATCATTGGTGCAAACGATGGTTTTTCTTAAACCAAAATCTAGTTTCATTAATTTTGAATAATGAACATTTGATTTTATATTTTCTTTAACTTTGTTTTTAACAATAGCAACGCCATTCCAAGCCCAAACTTCATCACCAGTTTTTAGTTGAGAGATTGCTTTATAACCATTCGGAGTTGCAATTAAATTGTTGCTTGCCAAGCAACCAAAGGTTTTGAAGCGTGCGTCTTCAATAACTCCATCGTCAGAAACTTTAATTTGCAGCTTCATCACGTCACCGCAAGCAGGGGCGCCAACTAGGCCAGTTCCGACGTTTTTTTCGTCTTTAGCAAAAGATCCAACATTTTGTGGATTTTCATAGTGATCGAGCAATTTTTTTGAGTAAGACATATTTTACCTAACTTTATTTTTATTTTAATTGTTATCCTGAGCGTGTCGAAGGATGACAATTGTTTTTCTAATGTGATTTCCAATTTATTGATTTTAAGTCAATTCCCTCTTGGATCATTTCCCACAAAGGGCTTAAATTACGTAGTTTTTCGACTTTGCTGGTGATTAAATTTATCGCATAATCAATTTCTTCTTCGGTGGTAAATCTTCCAATTCCAAAGCGAATTGAAGTGTGAGCTAAATCATCGTCAACTCCTAGAGCGTGAAGCACATATGAGGGCTCTAGTGAAGCGGAAGTGCAAGCTGATCCTGATGAAACTGCCAGGTCTTTGATGGCCATAATCATTGATTCGCCTTCGATTCCAGCAAAAGAAAAATTTAAATTTCCAAGATAACGCTTTTCACGGTCGCCGTTGAGGTAAACGTGAGTAAGTTTGGTTAAAGCGTGATATAATTTATCGCTTAATTTTTTGATGTGAGCATAATCTTTTTGCATTTCGCTTTTTGCGATTTCAGCGGCTTTGCCAAGACCAACTGCAAGGTGAGTTGGGATGGTTCCTGAGCGAATTCCTCTTTCTTGTCCGCCACCAGAAATTATTGGTTTGATGCGAACTCTCGGTTTGCGCCTGATATAAATTGCGCCAATTCCTTTTGGTCCGTAAATTTTGTGTCCAGAAATGCTCATCAAATCAATGTTCATTTCTTCAACATTAAGAGGAATTTTACCGAAAGCCTGAGCACAATCACTGTGGAAGAAAGCGCCTTTTTTGCGGCATAATGCGCCAATTTCTTTTAAAGGTTGAATAACGCCAATTTCATTGTTTACGCCCATCACGGAAACTAAGCAAGTTTGGTCAGTGATAGTTTTTTCAAGCAATTCTAAATCAACTAAACCATTTTTTTGAACTGGCAAGAAAGTCACTTTGAAACCTTCTTGTTCTAGGTCGCGCATTGAGTTAATGACACATTTATGTTCAGTGGCAAGAGTTATGAGGTGATTTTTACCAGTTGAGCCGTAAAAGTGGGCGACGCCTTTGATGGCGATGTTGTTTGATTCGGTTGCACCAGAAGTGAAAAAAATTTCTTTAGCATCAGCATTGATTAAATCAGCCACTTGCTTTCTTGCAATTTCCACCAATTCTTCAGCTTTCCAGCCAAATGAGTGGCTTCTGGAATGTGGATTGCCAAAATCTTCTTTCATTGACTTGATCATAACTTCAAGCACGCGCGGATCAATGGGGGTAGTGGCTTGATAATCTAAGTAAATCGGCGTTTTTATATTCATACACTATCCTTGCTTTTGATAAAATTCTTTCCAAACTTTGATAAATTTTTGCACCTCTGTTTCGTTGTTTTCAGGAGCTAAGCTTACTCTGATGGCGCTGGTTGAAAAATTTGGCTCAACCTTCATTGCTTTTAAAATTCGTGATTCGCTTAAAGTTCCAGAAGAGCATGCCGCACCAGCGCTGACGCAAATTCCATTTAAATCAAAATTGATTAACTGTGTTTGATAATCACGGTTTTTACAGGCGATATAGCTGGTGTTAGGCAATCTTTCAATTTCTGTGCAAAAGATTTTCACATCATCTCCAGCAAAAGATTGAATTTCTTGTTCAAGAAAATCGCGCAGTGTTTTTAATTTATTATATTCAGCAACTTTTTTTGCTGCAAGTTTGCAAGCCTCGCCAAATCCTGCAATTCCAGCAACATTGCTGGTTCCAGCGCGTTTTGATTTTTCTTGTTTTCCGCCATGAATTAAAGGTTTTATATCTAGGCTTTTGCGCATTAAGAGTGCGCCAACTCCTTGCGGGCCGTTGAATTTGTGGGCTGAAACTGATGCAAAATCAACATTAAGTTTTTCTAAATCAACTGGAATTTTTCCAACAGCTTGAACAATGTCGCAGTGAAATAAACCGCCATTTTGGTGCACCAATTTAGCGATTTCTAAAACTGGTTGAATTGCGCCAGTTTCATTATTGGCAAGCATGATTGACACTAAAAAATTTTTGCTATGCAAGTTTTCTAGTTTTTTTTGTAAATCTTTTAAGTCAACCAAACCGTTTTCAAGCACTGAAATTTCGATGATGCGACAACCTTCTGGCCTGCAATTATAAACTGAAGAATGTTCGATTTCAGAAAATAAGATAACTTCGACGCCACAGCCCTGAAGAATGGTGTTAGTTGCTTCTGTTGAGCTTCCTGTAAAAATCACTTCGTAATTTTCGGCATTAAGCAGATTTTTCAAAGATTGTCTGGCTTCTTCAATTATTTGATTGCCTTTTTGCCCATATTTATGAGTGGCAGAGGCATTAATTGGAAGCTCGTAAACCGACATCATTTTTTGTAAAACTTCGGTTGCAAGCTTGGTGGTTGAGTTGTTATCGAGATATATTGTCATTTTTACAGACCTCCTCTAAAGAAATTGAGTCGAGATATTGATAGATTTGATTTTCTAAGCCTTTCCACAGGTGGTGGGTTTTGCATTTAGTTTGCATGTTTTGGCAGCCTTCTTTATCAACGCTGCAGCGGGTCATTTTTATTGATTCGCCGATTGCTTTAATGATGGTTGCGATGGTGATTTGATCTTTGGGATGGTTTAGAGTATATCCACCACCAGGGCCGCGCACCGACTTAACCAAACCGTTTTTTTTCAATTCTGCAAAAATCTGTTCCAAATAAGATAAAGAAATATTGTGTTTTTTTGAAATCAATAAAAGAGAAACGGGAACGTTATCAGCAGTGCCAGCGATTTCTATAACCGCCATTACGGCGTAGCGTGCTTTAGTTGTAAGGAGCATAAAGTAATGTTTTATTTGTTAACCTGACTAAAATACTAGGTTATTATTTTTCTTTCAAAATTTCAAGTAATTTTATTGTGTGAAATATTGATGCTAGGCGGAATTTGCAATTCCGTCTTAACATTCATGCAGCCATCATATTAGTGCAATATTTTTTAGTTTTTGCGAAAGTGCCCTAAGAAGAAGTTACAAACTCCTCCAAGCGCAAGGTTTAAATTTGACTTTAAAAGTTTTTTGGTTAGAAAATTTGACCCAATTTGCAATAGTCGTACTACTATATTTTTTTCATATTTATGACTCAAAACTATGTAAAGCATTTGATTTATCTAATCTTTGCGGTTTTTATTTTAAAATTCATAGTTTTGTGGATATATCCTCTTCATCATCCATCAGAGGCGCGTTATGCTGCAATTGCTATGCGCATGGTGATTTCCGACAATTTTTTAATGCCGTTTTTTGATCCAGTAACCCCTTTTTTGGGCAAACCACCGCTTGCTTTTTGGGCCAGTGCGCTATCAATTAAAATGTTTGGAATAAGCGTTGGAGTTGCAAGAATTCCTCAGTTTTTGGCTTTGGTTTTAAGCTGTCTGTTTTTATATCACTGTTTAAAAAGGCTGTACAATCAGCAAACCGCTTTAGTTGCTGTGTTGCTTTTGTCTTCTTCTGCTTTGTTTTATATGTTGCACAGCGTGATGACAGAAGCATTTTTATTGCTGGGAATGACGATAACTATTTTTTCTTTTTGGTGTCAAATTCAAAGTGAGAAAAAAAATATTTATGGCTATCTAGTTTTTGTCGGATGCGCAATATCAATGATGACCAAGGGGCCTGCTGGGGTTTTGATGCCAGCATTTTCCATTTTTGTTTATATTCTGATAAGTTCGCGTTGGAAAGAGTTATGGCAAAAATTTCCGTTGTTTTTAGGAACGCTGATATTTCTAGTTTTTGTGGTTCCATGGTTTTATTTAGCGGCAAAAAGTTATCCTGATTTTTTGGAATATTTTTTTATTGGAGAAAATTTTAACAGATTCGCTAATGCTGGTTGGAGTGGTGATCGCTATGGACACGCCCATAAAGTGGTGTTTGGCGCGATTTGGGGTTTTTTTATTTTTGCTACCATGCCAATAGTTTTGCTGTTATTATTTCGACCGAAAGAAATTATTGGCAATGTTATTACAAAATTTAAGCAAGATAAAAAACAAGATTGGTCGTTTTTTTTGCTATCTTTTTTAGTTCCTATGGTTGTTTTAACCTTCATGCGCAACATGATTGGAACTTATGCAATTTATGCTTTGATTCCATTTGTGGTGTTGATTGCTAAAATTATTGTTGAAAAGGCGTGGAATAAGCTGGTTTATGCAATTTCAGTTTTTACTATCACCATTTATTTGCTAATAATTGGATTGTTTTTATTTAGCCCCGGAAATTTAATGGAACATTTGAATTATCAAAATTATTTAGTGAGTAAAATTCCGCCAGAAAAGTTAAAAGACAGCCATTTTCAGCTTGATTATATGGGTTTTGACTATGGAATTTACACATTTTATTGGCATACCAAAGACAAATTAAAACTTATCAAAAATGATGAAGAATTGTTGAAAGAATTTGAGGGTTATAACCCCGCCAAATATCTAATTTCAGAGAGTTTGGATCATTCAAAGCTTCCTTTAAAATATCAAGGAAGATTGAAAAAAATATTTTGCACAACAAAGCGTAATGCTTGCTTATATGAATTCACTAGTTAGTAAAGTTTTCGCTTATTGGTTTTCTTTGGAAGAAAAGCTGCGCTTCGTTTTAGTTGGCGGTTATAACACTGTTTTTGCTTACGCTGTCTTTTGTCTGTTTCAAATCGTTTTTGGCAAATATCTTAATTATATCATAATTCTTGCTATAACAAATTTTGTTTCAGTGATAAATTCGTTTTTTAACTTTAAAATTTTTGTTTTTCGTTCAAAACAGAAGGTTTTGCCAGAGTTTATCCGAGCTGTTTTAGTTTATTTTGGATATTTTTGTTGTAATGCTATTTTGCTTTTTGTGATCAAAAATTTAGGGGTAAATTTATTCTTGTCACAATTTATTTGCGTTGTGATTCTAACTGTGGCAGTATATTTTTCTCACAAATATTTTTCTTTTAAACAATTATGAATTTTTCAGCAAAAAAATTAGTTAGCATTGTTATTCCAGTTTATAATGAGGAAGGAAATCTGCTTGAATTAAACCAGCAACTGCAAGAAAATTTACAAAAAGTTGATCAGGTGAATTATGAAATAATTTTTGTAAATGACGGAAGCAGAGACAACAGCTTAAAGGTGATGTGTGAGTTGGTAAAAAAAGATGAGAGAATGAAAATCGTTAATTTTGCTAGAAATTTCGGCCATGAAATTGCAATGACTGCAGGGCTTGATTATTCTAACGGCGATGCAGTGATTTTTATGGATTCTGACTTGCAACATCCACCATATTTAATTCCGCAGATGATTGAAAAATGGCTCGAAGGGCATGATGTGGTTTTAACCAAAATTTTGCATAATGAAGATAAAGGAGTTTTTCAAAAGATTTTTTCCAAATATTTTTATAAAGTGATTAACGCAATTTCCGACGTTAAAATTCCCGCAAACACGCCAGATTTTAGGTTGATTAGCAAAAATTATATAAAAGTTTTAAAAGACATGCGCGAAAATGCTCGAATGTTTCGCGGAATGTTAAGTTGGCTTGGCATGTTTAATGTTGCAGAAATTAGTTTTGTTGCGCCAAAAAGATTTGCTGGAAAAACGAAATATAATTTTGCGAGCTCTTTTCGTCTTGCAACTGATTCAATCTTGCAGTTTTCAATTAAACCGTTGAGAATTTCAATTTATTTTAGCATGATTTCAGCCTTGATTTCATTAGCTTTTGGAGCCATCACAATTATTGAACATTATTTTTATCATCAACCAAGCGGTTATGCCACAATCATTTGTTTGATCACGTTTTTGGCCAGTTTACAATTTATTATTTTAGCAATTTTAGGCGAATATATTGGACGAATTCACATCGAGTCAAAAAATCGTCCGCTTTATTTTTGTAATTTAATTGAAGGCGGAAAAAAATGAAAATCAGAGTGAACGCTGATGATTTTGGAATTAGCCCTGGAGTTAATTGGGCGGTTAAAGACATGTTCAAAAGAAGAAAGTTAAATTCAGCAAGTTTGATGTGTGGTGTGAAATATTTTTCTGAAGCTGTTTTAATTGCAAAACGCAATCCAGAGCTAGAAATTGGCCTTCATTTTAATGTTACTACTGGCTTTTCTGTAAGGAAGGTTAAAGAAGCTTCTTTGTTGGTTGATCAAAATGGCAAATTTAAAAACGGTTTTTTAAAGCTGGTTTTGCTTGCGATTTTTAAGCGAAAAAAACTGATGTTAGAAGTTGCAGAAGAGTTAAAAGCTCAGCTAGATTTAATTCAAAGCGCTGGTTTAAAACTTTCTCACATCGATTCCCATCGCCACATTCACATGATTTTCGGCATTTTTGATGTGGTTATAAAAGTTGCCAAAGAATATAATATCAAAAAGGTTAGGGTGGTTAATGAAAGCCTGATACAAACCTTTTTCATTAATCATCCAAAAAGCTTTTGGATTAATGGCAATATAATAAAATGGCTTATTTTGTCGCTTTTTAGGTTGGTTAACGGTCAAAAAGGGGAAGAATATTTTTTCAGCATTTTATACACTTGTGAAATTTCTTCTGATTTAATCAGCAAAATCAAGGTTCCACGGCGATTTGTTGGTAAAACAGTTGAAATTATGATTCACCCAGCAAAGCCTGAAATTGATGAAAAAATCAGCGATTTAGAAGAAAAAAAACATCTTTTGTCGAGATATAGGAATTTGGAGTTTTTTTGAGTTTTCGGTGTTATGTCAGAGCCGATGCTAGGTATGGTTTGTAACTCTGTCCTTGCTCAGGCGGCATTGCAAATGCCGCCTGAGCAATGGATGTTAATTGATAAATCACCAACTAGAAAGCAAAATCAGTCTTGCTTTATAAAAGCAGGTGTTGTATGGTGTGGCAATCATTTTTTTAAATTTAACCTAAAAACAAACCAAAAATCACATAAATGGCCCAGTTGTGTTACGTCATGTAAGCAATTTAAAACTTATTAACTATCTAACTCGAGGCCAGTGCGCTTGCACAAATAAAGGCTTCAAATCTCATTATTTATGACTAATAAACACGAAAGTGAAACTATCCCAGCTTTTGCTCAAGAAAATTTTGCTGATCTTTTTGAAGAATATGAAAAGGACAGCCAAAAATTGGTTGAAGGAACTGTAGTAAAAGGCGTAATCGTCGGAATTTCTGACAAAGGTGTTGCCGTTGATATTGGCGCAAAATCTGTTGGTTTTGTTGATATCGCAGAATTTAAACGCGATGGCGAAATTGAAGAAGGTGACGTGGTTGACGTTTTCTTGGAAAGACTTGAAAACAAAAGAGGCGAGCTGATCATCAGCCGTGATAATGCTAGAAGATACAATAACTGGCACTTCTTAAAACATTGTTTAGAAGACAAAACAACTATCGAAGGTAAAGTTATCGGAAAAGTTAAAGGTGGTTACGCCGTTGATGTTAACGGTATCATCTGTTTCTTGCCAAGAAGCCAAGTGGATACAATGTTGCTTTCTGACGACGACTTCCTAGTTGGCAGAGTTGAAAAATTACAAGTTCTTAAAATTGACGACATCCGCGGCAACGTGGTGGTTTCTAGAAGAGCGATCCTTGAAACTCAACGTAACAGTGAAAAAGAAAAATTATTGGCAAAAATCAAAGTGGGCGATGCTTTGGATGGTATTGTGAAAAACATTACTGACTATGGTGCTTTCATTGATTTTGGCAGTTTCGACGGTCTTCTTCACTTAACTGACATTTCTTGGTCTCGTGTTAGACATCCTTCGGAAGTTTTAAAAATCGGACAAGAAGTTAAAGTTCAAGTAATCAAATTTGATGAAGAAACTAAGCGTATTTCTCTAGGCATGAAGCAATTACAGCAAAATCCTTGGGAATCAATCGCACAAAGATATCCAGTTGGAAGCACTCTTAAAGGTAAAGTGACTAACATCACTAACTACGGCGCTTTCGTTGAAATTGAAACTGGAATCGAAGGTTTGGTTCACATTTCTGAAATGAGCTGGTTGAAAAACAATTCTGCTCCAAACAAATTCTTAACTCCGGGAAAAGAAGTTGAAGTGATGGTTTTGGATATCAATCCACAAACTCACAGAATTTCTCTGGGTATGAAACAATGCGAAAAAAACCCATGGCAAGCTTTTGCTGAACAACATCAAGTTGGTGATGTGGTTGAAGGTGTGGTAAAAAACTTCACTGAATTTGGTTTGTTTGTTGGTTTTGACAGCGGCGTTGAAGGTTTGGTTCACGTTTCTGACATTTCAAACGAGGTGGCTAATGAAGAAACTTTGAAAAAATTCAAAAAAGATGAAAAAATCAAAGTTATTGTTCTTGGCAGCAACTATGAAAAAGAACGTATCAGCCTTGGTATAAAACAAATCGGCAGTGAAAACTTTAAATCTGATCTAGAAAAAGTTGAAGCTGGTCAAATTGTTTCTTGTGTGGTGGTTAATGTTAAAAAAGATTTCCTTGAAGTTGAGCTTGACAGCGGTCTGAAAGGAATTATCAAAAGACTTGATCTATCTAAAAACAAGCAAAATCAAAAAACTGAAAAATTTGAAGTTGGCGATCGTATCGAAGCTAAAGTTACATTGTTCAATAAAGTTAGCGGTAAATTATTGCTTTCAGTAAAAGACATTGAAACTGACGAACAAGAAGCTCACTTTTATTCTGAATCTGACAGCGGAGCAACAATCGGCAGCATCGCTGGTGATGTTTTAGGTTCGCTTTCAATTTCTGAAAAGAAAGAATAGGTGAATTATGAAATCTTTCGACAATCTTGCAGCCTTAACTTACCTTAAAAATAAACTGCATAAGTGGAAAAACATTGCTTTATTATTGGCGTTTTTTTCAATTGTGTTGCTTTTAAGGTTAGTTGCTGGTGGCGGGTTGTCGGAAGGTTTTGGTGGTGATTATATTGCTGATGTTAAAATTAACGGAGTCATTTTTGAAGATGATGATCGCAGCGAAATTCTTGCAAAAGTTGCGGAAGAAAACTCAATTAAAGCTGTGATTGTTAACATTGACAGCCCTGGTGGTGGAATTGTTGGTAGTGAAATTTTATTTAATGATTTAAGAAAAATTGCAGAAAAAAAACCAATGGTGGTTTTGATGGGCTCAGTTGCTGCTTCTGGTGGATATATGGCCGCAGTTGCTTCTGATCACATTATTGCTTATAACGGAACTTTAACTGGCTCAATTGGGGTTTTGATGCAAGCTGCAGAAGTGATTGATTTAGCAAGCAAACTTGGAATTAAATTCAACACTTACAAATCTTCTCCTTTAAAGGGATCTCCTTCGCCATTCGAGCGTTCAAATTTTTTGGTGGATAAAGTTATAAAAGATTCAATTTCTGATAGTTATAGCTTTTTTGTTGAATTAGTAAAAGAAAGAAGAGGGCAGAAGCTTAATAAATTAAGCGAAAATGAAATTTTTGATGGTCGAGTTTTTACAGGAAGACAAGCGCTTAAAGCAGGTTTAATTGATGAAATTGGTGGAAAAGATCAAGCAGTAGCTTATTTAGAAAAAAGCTCTGCTGATTTAAAAGGATTGCCTCTTCATGAAGTTTCAATTATAAAAGATAAAAAAGGATTTTTGGAAAAAGTTTTAGGATTTTTGCCGTTTGGAAATGAGTCAAAAAGTTTTAATAAGCAAATAATGGCGATTATTCCTTAATTTGGAAATTGTGTTGAGGTCGCGCCATTAAAGAAAGTAAAGATATTTTTTTTATTTTATTGAAATAATTTGAAACTTTTTTATTTGCTATTTAAAATTTGACCAATTAGTTTCCCGCTTTTCTTAAGCTTTTAATAGTTTAGATTTTTTAAAGAAATTTAACTTCTTATTTATTAACAATTTTATTTTTTTATGAGCAACGAAATTTTTGACAGAGTTAAAAAAATCATTATCAACCACCTTGGCGCTGAAGAAGCAAAAGTTACTGAATCTGCAAGCTTTATTGATGATCTTGGCGCTGACAGTCTTGATCAAGTTGAATTAGTTATGGCGTTTGAAGAAGAATTCGGAATTGAAATTCCTGACGAAGCTGCAGAAAAAATTACAACTGTAGGAAGTGCAGTAAAATATATTTCTGAAAATATGTAATTTCTTTTGAAGAGAAATTTTGAATTTTAAAAATGGCTAGGTCTTAAAAGATCTGGCCATTTTTTTTGTGTTATGCAGCCAGGGGTGTCAGACACAATTGTGTCTTATAACTCTTCTAATTTAGGTAACTACGTTATATTTAACTGGATGCTGGGCAGAATTTGCAATCCTGCCCTTGAAGTTCATGCAATAATTTAATTGGTGTGCGGTTTTAAGTTTTTAATGAATAGTTAAGGCGGAATTACAAATTCCGCCTAGCATCGAAAAAGTAGTCTGGCTCCTAATAATATTTAACTTTATCCACAAAACCAGCTTCGGCAAAGCCTTTGAGGCGATATTTGCAGGAGTCGCATTCGCCGCAGGAAGAAACAATTCCATCAATGATGATTGGGTCATAGCAGCTGTGGGTGAGGGAATAGTCTACTCCTAAGTTAATTCCGCATTCGATGATTTCTTTTTTGCTCATTTTGATTAATGGAGCGTGAATTTTGAATTTTTCTTGTCCTGAAATTCCTGCTGCAGTGGCAAGGTTGGCCATGTTTTCAAAGGCATGGATGAAATTAGGTCTGCAATCAGGATAGCCGCTGTAGTCAACAGCGTTGGCGCCAATAAAAATGTCGAACGCGTTGATAGTTTCGGCGTAAGCAAGTGCATAGGAAAGAAAGATGGTGTTTCGCGCGGGAACGTAAGTTATAGGAACTTCCTTTGTTAGCAAATTAGAATTTTTTGGCACGGCGATTTCGTCGGTTAATGCGGAATGGCCAAAAATTCTTAAATTAATTTCGGCGATTTTATGCTCTTTAACCGCAAATTTTTCAGCGATTTTTTTGGCTGATTCAAGTTCGATATTGTGACGTTGACCGTAAGAAAAGCTTAAAGCATAATTTTCATAGCCCAAATTTTTAGCGATTGCAAGAACTGTTGTGGAATCAAGCCCGCCGCTGAGCAGTATTATTGCCTTTTTTGTCATAATTTTGCTGGATTTTAATTGCTTTATAGATATTTTAATGGCTTGTTTGGGTGGTTAGCTCAGTTGGTTAGAGCGTTACGTTGACATCGTAGAGGTCGGAGATTCGAGTTCTCTACCACCCACCAATATCATTTATTTATGGATTTATGTCAAGAGAAGTTGGAAATTTTGAAGATGTTGTAACGTTTGACCTTGATGAAGAAGCTGCAAAATTAACGCCGGAACAAGAGGCTAGAGAAAAGGCAGCTATAGTAATACAGGCGGCGTTAAGAGGAAGTTCTGCAAGAAAACAAGCTGAATTATTAAGAACACGTGAATCTGGTGCAGGACAAGGTGTTGGGGAAGATGTAGCCACAGCAACAGTTGCAGAAACGGATGACTCAGTTCCTTCAGAAACAGAACAGCAACAAGCGAGATCGACATTGCAGTTCATGGATCGTTTTTCTAAGAATTTCGAAATTGTTCGTAACAGATCTGCAGTTTTTAATGCGGCGACAAAAGATGGTCTAGCGGCAAAAATTAATGGTGATGATTTTGCGCAAATTGCAAGAAGAGATAACTCAACAGCGATTTTGATTCATTTAAATCAGAAAATCAGTGAATCTGGCACCTTTACAAGTGACGAAGCGCGTGAAGCAGCAAGAAAAGATTTATTCGCTAAATTTGCATATCTTTTTGAGGAAGTTAGGGGAAGTGAAGAAGAAGCTTACAAAACAGAAGCAGAAAATCTTGCTTTTGCAATTGGCGATTTGAGTGATTGGTTAAGGTTAGAATTTCAGAATTTTTTTGGCAAAAATTTGGCTAAAGGTGTTGATATTGATGGGAATAGAAAGGGTTTGTTTGATAAGTTGTCTAGTGGTGGTGTTGTTGATGATAAGGAAAAAGAAAAAGTCGCGGAAAAAGATACTTCTTTTGATTTGTTTTTGCATTTAAGTGATAGATTTACAACTGAAGATAACAAAAAAGCCCTTAAAGGTTTATTTCGCTATCTTGGAGAGGAATTATCAGATGATCAATTAACTGATCGTGCCGCTGAGCAACAAAAGATGCGAGGAGCGGTAGAAAAAATGTCGGAAGACATGCAAGATGTTGCAGTAAGGTTTTTAGAAGGGCGTGATAAATCTAGAAAAATCGGTGATTTTAAGTTTGAGGAAGAACAAAAAAAAGCTGATGAAGAACAAAGAGAAAAACAAGCGGATTCTGGTCAGGGATCTAAAGAACAGCAAGAAGAGTCGGAAAATCGGAAGAAAAAAGCTGCGGATTATTTTGATAAACGTAAATGTGCTCAGGGTGCAGCGGCTCTTGTTATTGGAGTAACATTTGTAACTGGTATTAGTTTGGGTGCTGGTGCTGGCACCATTCCAGTGTTATATGGTTTTTATAGAGGTGCAAAATTTTTAATTGATAAGTTTTTACCAAATCAGGGTGAGGATTATAAAATTAGCGCAGTAGAGCAAGAACCACCTAGTCAACGCGAGGTTCAAGAATTATTAAAAAAATTTAATGCAAAAAGTGCTAAATCTGCGGCAGCGGAAGTTGATGGAGTTGATTTTTCAACAGTTGCAGAACCGACGGTTGGTGGTTTATCTGCAATTGCATCAGCACCTCGGCATATGGAGGTGGCAACTGATGAAGCGGTTAGAGGTGAAAGTGATAGTCTGGCAGTAACAGAATCAGCATTAGAAGCTTCTAAAGCTGGTTTAGAAGCTGCAAGAAAAGGTGATGTTGCAGTGCAAGATCAAGTGATGGAGGCTGTGCGACAAGTGACTGGAGATAGCGTTCCTGTTACTACAGAAACAGCAATGGAAGTGGACCATACTGTAGGCGTGACAGCCAGTGGTACAAGTGCTACAGCTGTTGATCAAGATCACATGATGGATGAAGTTCGTTCACCAAATACTTCTAGAATTCCAATTCCTACTGAAGCTGTTCATGCTGGAACAGCTGTTTTAAAAGGTATTTCTGATATCACAACTTCAGATATGGCAGATGAAGAAACGGCAGATCGTAGAGTTCCTGATTATGTTGTGCCGATTCCTGTTGATGGTGATCATCAGAACGTGATTTAATAATTAAAAATAAGCTTTGTTTTTGATTTAACTAAGGCATGAACGTTAAGGCGGAATTACAAATTCCGCCTAGCCATAGAGCTGAGAACAATTTTACTCATCCAGCTTCAATGCTGCAAGGAAGGCGCTTTGGGGGATTTCTACGTTGCCGATTTCGCGCATTTTTTTCTTACCTTTTTTCTGTTTGTCGAGCAATTTTCTTTTACGTGTGATGTCGCCGCCGTAGCATTTGGCGGTTACGTCTTTGCGCATTGCGGAAATTGTTTCGCGGGCAACGATTTTGCCGCCAATTGCGGCTTGAATGGCGATGGCAAACATTTGTTTTGGAATTAAATCTTTGAGTTTTTTGCAAATGGCGCGTCCGCGGCTTTCGGCGCGGGTTTTGTGGGTGATGATGGAAAGTGCGTCAACTGGATCAGCATTTACTAAAATTGAAAGTTTAACCAAATCGCTTTCTTCATAGCCATCCATTTGCCAATCAAAGCTGGCATAGCCTCTGGAGCATGATTTTAAGCGGTCGTAAAAATCATAAACAATTTCATTAAGCGGCAGGCGATAAACCAGCATGGCACGGTCGCCGACATAAGTTAATTCTTTTTGAATGCCACGTTTTTGCGTGCATAAATCAAGCACAGCGCCGAGATATTCGTCGGGAGTCATGATGGTTGCTTTAATCCACGGCTCTTCCATAAAATCAATTTTAGTTGGATCTGGCATTTCAGCGGGGCTGTGAACTAACAAAAGTTCTTTTTCTTTTTGATCTTCTGGCAAGTTTTTTGCTTTTACGGTGTGGATTTTGTAAATCACTGAAGGCGCGGTGGTGATTAAATCAAGGTCAAATTCGCGCTCTAATCTTTCTTGAATAATTTCAAGGTGAAGCAGGCCCAAAAAGCCACAGCGAAAGCCATAGCCAAGGGCAGAAGAGGTTTCTGCTTCATATTCAAAACTGGCGTCATTTAAGTGAAGCTTGGCCAAAGCATCGCGGAATTTTTCAAAATCTGAGGCATCGATTGGATAAATTCCACAGAAAACCACGGGTTGGTTTTGTTTAAAGCCGGGAAGGGCTTGGGCCGTTTCATTGTTTGACAAAACGATGGTGTCACCAACTTTACAATCTGCAACTTGTTTGATTTGAGCATTGATAAATCCAACTTCGCCAGCTTTTAAATCTTCGCAGAAAATTTTCTTGGGCGTGAAAAAGCCTACAGAATCAACCTGGTAAACCGCATTTGCGGCAAGCATTTTTATTTTTTGACCCTTTTTTAAAACTCCGTCGATAACCCTCACCAGCACAATAACGCCAAGATATGGATCATACCAGCTGTCAATTAAAAGCGCTTTGAAATCGCCATTAATGTCGCCTTTTGGGGCTGGAAGCTTTGATACAACAGCTTCTAGTACGTCTTTAATGCCAACACCAGTTTTGGCGGAAACTAAAATTGCATCAGAAGCATCAATGCCAATTACGTCTTCGATCTGCTTTTTAACTGATTCGGGGTCGGATGCAGGAAGGTCAATTTTGTTTAAAACAGGAAAAATTTCGTGATTGTTATCCATTGCCTGATAAACATTGGCAAGGGTTTGCGCCTCAACGCCTTGGGTGGAATCAACCACTAAAATTGATCCTTCACAGGCGGCCAAACAGCGGCTGACTTCATAGGCAAAATCGACGTGCCCAGGGGTATCCATCAAATTTAGCATGTAGGTTTTTCCATCATTGGCCTTGTAACTTAGCCTTACGGTTTGTGCTTTGATGGTGATTCCGCGCTCTTTTTCAATGTCCATTGAATCAAGAATTTGAGCGGTCATTTCACGCTCTTCAATGGCGCCACATTCTTGAATTAAGCGGTCGGAAAGAGTTGACTTGCCATGGTCAATGTGAGCAACGATTGCAAAGTTACGAATGTGAGATAAAGGAGTGTTTGACATTATTTTTTTATTCAAAATTAGCATTTAGCTTTTATAATATGCTAAACTTACAAGCTAATCATAAATATTTCAATGTCAGATCACAAACTTCAGCCATGTCGTGGCACAAAAGACCTCTTTGGAGAGGAGATAAAGATTTTTAATCACATTATTCAGACCGCTTTTGGGCGTGCGAAAAGCTTTGGATTTGAAGAGTTACAAACGCCGATTTTTGAATTTAGCGAAGTGTTTGAACGCAATCTAGGAGAGACTTCAGACGTTATTTCTAAAGAAGTTTATAAATTTTTAGATCGTGGTGATAATTTTTTAACTTTGCGTCCTGAATTTACTGCTGGAGTGGTTCGCGCTTTGATTTCCAATGGTGAATTACAGCAAATTCTGCCAAAAAAATTCTTTTCTTACGGGCCAATTTTTCGCTATGATCGCCCGCAGAAGGGCCGCCAGAGGCAGTTTCATCAAATAAATTTTGAAGTTTTTGGTGAAGAAAATTTTTATTTAGATGTGGAAGTTATTTTGCTTGCAACTGCTGTTTTAAAGGATTTGGGCATTTTAGATAAAACTAGTTTGGAAATAAATTCTCTTGGCTGCAATCAAACTAAGCTGAATTATGAGAATGCTTTGCGAGAATATTTTACTAAATTTAGAGATGAATTATCTGATGATTCAAAAAATCGCTTGGTTAAAAATCCTTTACGGATTCTTGATTCGAAAGACTTGCGCGATATTGAGCTTTTAGCTGACGCGCCAAAAATTGCGGATTTTTATTCTGATGAAGCAAAATCGCGTTTCGATAAAATTTTAAATTTATTGGAACAATTTTCGGTGAAATATGTTGTAAATCAAAAGCTGGTGCGAGGTTTGGACTATTACACTTCAACAGTTTTTGAATTTGTAATGCCGTTTGAAGGTGCACAAAACACGGTTCTTGCAGGGGGTCGTTATGATAACTTGGTGGAAAAAATGAGTGGTAAGGCCATGCCAGCAATTGGTTTTGCTGCTGGAGTTGAGCGTTTGATGCTTTTGGCTGATTTAAAAAGCGAAGAAATTCGTCCAGTTATTGTGAATTATATTTCTGAAAATGAAAAAAAATTTGCTTTTGAAATTGTGCAGAAGCTTCGTGCTGCTGGTTTTGTAACCGATTTTGTTTTTGACGGAAATTTTAAAAAGCAAATGAAACGAGCTTCACAAAATAATGCGCGCTTTGTGGTGATTATTGGTGAAGATGAAGTGAAAAATAATGAAGTTGTGGTAAAAGATTTTGATAATTCAGTTGAACAAAAAGTTAAGAAAGAGCTTCTAACGCATTATCTTGAAGGAAAGATTTAATTATGATAAAAAAATTATTTTTTTTACAAAATTTTGAGAAAAATTTCCGCATTTTTATGCCGTTTTCACTTGTGTGTTTTACGATTTTTTTTGTTTCGGCAGTTTTTTTTATCATCAATTCGCCAGATGATTATCAGCAATCAAATGCAGTTAAAATCATGTATATCCACGTTCCAGCTGCTTGGATGGCGCTTCTGATTTATAGCTTGATGGCGATATTTAATATTTCAGGATTCATTTGGAAAAATCCGTTTTTTTATTTAATTGCAAAATCAATTGCAGGAATTGGTGCGGTTTTTACGCTGATCACTTTAGTCAGCGGAAGCATTTGGGGGAAGCCAATTTGGGGCGCTTACTGGGTGTGGGATGCGCGGCTTACTTCAGTTTTAATTTTGTTTTTTTTATATTTAAGTTATATAATTTTGCTTGATTCTTTTGACGATAAAGCGAAGGGAGAAAAAATTGCGGCGGTGATTTCAATTATTGGTTTTATTAATGTTCCGATAATTAAATTTTCGGTGGAATATTTTAACAGCCTTCACCAGCCTGCTAGCATTATGAGAAGCGGTGGTGTATCAATTGATCCAGCAATGTTAAAACCTTTGCTTTTGATGTTTGCAACTTATTTTTCTTATTTTGTGTTTTTGTCTTTGTTGAAGGTGAAAACGGAATTAAATTATAAAAGATTGAAGAGAGTTTAATATGACTTATGTAGTTACTGACAATTGTGTGCGCTGCAAATATACCGACTGTGTTGCGGTTTGCCCAGTTGATTGTTTTTATGAAGGCGAGAATATGTTGGTGATTGATCCAGATGCGTGTATTGATTGCGGCGTTTGTGTGCCAGAATGCCCAGCTGAAGCAATTTTTCCAGAATCTTCTGATTTGATTGAATGGGTGGAGATTAATCGCAAATATTCGAAATTATGGCCAGTTATAACCAAGAAAAAAGACGCGCCAGAAGATGCTAAAGATTTTGATGGAATGAAAGATAAGTTTAAGAAGTTTTTTGATCCACGACCTGGGAAGTAGTGAAGATGATTGAAAGTAAAGGCCTGAATATTTAAGGCGGAGTTACAAACTCCGCCTAGCAATGAGTTGCTGTAGGTGCTAGGAGGAGTTTGCAACTCCTCCTATATGTTCATGCAAAAAACAGCGATATTATGTCAGTAAATTATTTCTAATCTGAACTTCGCGTTTTGGTACTGGAATTTCGATGTTGTGTTCCTTAAATTTTTTCCAGATGTTCATAATCACATCACTTTTGGGTGACATTCTTCCAGCAGTAACATCGCTGACCCAGAAATAAAGCAGAAATTTAATGTCATAATCACCAAAGTTAGTAACATAACATTCAATTTCAGGATAGTTTAAGCAGCGTGGTTGTTCTTTTGCAGCGGCAATCATCAATTCTTTTACTTTTTCTAAATCAGACCCATAAGCAACGCCGACAGCAATTTCAATGCGGGCACGGTTGTTGGAATAAGTAAGGTTTACCACTCTGCCAATAATAAAATCTTCATTTGGAACCATGATTTCTTTGCCATCAAAGCTTTCGATTAAAGTGTAACGTCCGCTGAATGCTTTAACCACGCCAAGAATTCCGCCATTATCAAGCTCAATCCAGTCGCCAATTTCGATGGATTTTTCGAATAATAAAATTATGCCGCTGATAAAATTTGAAGCAATTTTTTGTAAACCAAACCCAATTCCAACACCAATCGCACCACCAATTACCGCAAGGGTTGTCATGTCAAAACCAAAGGTTTTTAAGATGATGAGGGTGATGATGCTGTAAATAGTGATGTCGATAAATTTGCTGATGATGTGTTTGGTGCTGGTTTTGATGGTTTTGTTGCTGTCGATGTAGGATTTGCTTTTTTTGCTGACTAAATTAGACAGCCAGAAAACGGCAACAAGAACGATAAAGGCTTTGATTACTAGATAAACTGAGATGCGGATATTGCCGATTTTAAGCGCGCAATCGTCAAGATAAAGGATTGTTGCATCAAGCAATCCGAAAATGTCAAGAGCCAGTGTGGGAACGAGTATTAAGCCAATTACGTTGGTGATTAAGGTGCTGTTGGATGAGATCCTTAAAAAGCGCAAGAACAAAAACAAAGTTAAAAGTTTTATTGTTGCGGAAAATAAAATGGCATCTGGAAAAAATTGCGAATAAATTGACCAGCCAATTGCAAGCGAAAAGATAGACAAAAGGGGATAAAGCAGTGGAATGAAATATCTTGTAATTAAGCGGTTGAGCTCAGGATTTCTTTTTAAAGCAGATGAAGTGATTTTTGGTAGAACAGATTTGCGAATGATTTTGTAAAATAAATAAGCAAAAATAAAACACAAAATCAATGACATTGATTGCCAATAAAAGCTTGAGCTTTCAAAGGTTTTTGCGATTTCTTTGCTTAGTTTATTATAGTCAAAATCATTCTTCATTTTTTATTCTCCTTGCCCAGAAGTGTAGGCTGGTTTATTGTCGAATAAATACAAGCCTTCATATTTAACGAAATCAATGTTTTTTTGCACTAAAATTTCTAACATGTCAATGATGTCTTGATGTGAAATTGATTTAGTGTTGTCGATGATTTCATTGCTAGATTTTCCAGTGATTTTTTTGCCGACAAAACGCAAAATAGTTTGACCTTTAGAATAATCTGGCATCATGTGTGAGTCAAGGTGAGGCCACAGAAGCAGGCCTTTTGCGCTGATCATTTTTACTTCAAGTTTTTCACTTTCAACGGTTTTCAAAACTGCTAAAAGATCGCTAAATTCTTGTTGCCAATCGATAAAAAGATCAAATCCGATCAGGCTTTTTTTAGAAGTTACAGCGATTTTATTTTGCTCTTTTACATTTAAACTGGCGGGTTTTTCTTGCACAAAATTTGCAACAGGAAGTTTGTTTGGAATGCTTCCGAGTCTTGCTATAACTTCGTTGGTGAAGTCTTTTGTGCCAACTTTTTTGCGGCTAACATTTTCTGAAAAAATGTCGGTGGTGTGAATTCCGTCTTCAATTGTTTTATATAAAGCATTGCGGATTAAGCTTGCAGAAGATGCTTCGCCAATGTGGTTTAACATCATAATCGCCGCATTTATAAGTCCTGTTGGATTAGCAATGTCTTTTCCAGCTATGTCGGGCGCTGATCCGTGAATTGCTTCAAACATGGCATATTCTTTGCCGATGTTTGCAGAACCTGCTAGGCCAACTGATCCAGAGATTTCTGCAGCAACGTCAGAAATGATGTCACCGTAAAGATTCATGGTTACAATCACATCAAAAATTTCTGGTTTAGCGGCAAGCCTTGCGGTTCCTATGTCGATTATGTAATGATCAGTTTTTATTTCAGGATATTCTTTAGCAATTTCATCAAAAATCTTGTGGAATAAGCCATCAGTCATTTTCATAATGTTGTCTTTAGAAAAACAACTAACTTTTTTGCGGCCATTTGCAACTGCATATTCAAAAGCATAGCGGATAATTTTTTCACAACCACTGCGAGTGATTAATTTCAAGCATTGATAAGTTTGTTCGGTTTGGCGATATTCAATTCCAGCATATAAATCTTCTTCATTTTCGCGGATAATTGTAACATCCATTCCTGGAAATTTTGTGGCAATGAAAGGGTGAAAAGACACTACAGGGCGCACATTGGCAAACAGCCCGAGTTTTTTGCGCATCGTAACATTCAAGCTTTTATAGCCACCACCTTGTGGAGTTGTGATTGGCGCTTTTAATAAAACTTTTGTATTGGCAAGCTCTTCCCAAGCGGAAGGCATTAAGCCAGAATTAAAGCCTTTTTCATAGATGTTTTTTCCAACTTCAATTGTGTTGATTTTTAAATTAATTTTTGCTTCTTGGAAAATTTTCAATGTACTTTCCATAATTTCTGGCCCAATTCCGTCGCCATATGCAATTGTGATAGATTTTGTCATATTTATTAATAATATGTTATTTAAATAATCTCGATGTCATGCTGAGCTTGTCGATGCATGATGATGAGCTCCGAAGCCTCAATCATGCTTCGACAAGCTCAGCATGACACCAAGAAAAAACAATTAAGTTAACATTTTGAAATTTTATAAATGAAAAATTGTAAATGAAAAAATTATTTTCTTATTCCAAAGATAAAATTTCTGATAATGCTATCATCGAAATTCAAAAGACTATTGAAGAAACTCGTTTATCTTTTGCAAAAAAATTTGAAAATTTTCTGCTTAAGAAAATTAATTTTTTTAAAAAAGTTGTTAAAGAATTTCTCGCAACTAATGAATTTCTGATTTTTGCGTCAATTGCTATTATAATGACTAGTTTACTGGCTAGGTCAAGCAGAGATATTGGGGAAATTTCACTTTTTAACGCAAAAAAACTAGGTTTTTCGATCATACAGGCGGAAATTTGGGTAAATTTATTCGGAATTTTTGCAGTTTTTCTTTCTTATTTAATTTTGAAGAGGTCAAAAATTTATCACCAAAAAATAGTTTTTAACTTACTGATTCTAAGTTTTGTTAGCGGATTTTTTATCAGAGTTTTTACGCTGCAATATAATGAATTTTTTACGCTTTCATCTTTATTTTTAAGTGCTTCCTATCTTTATTTTTCTTACCTAATTCTAGGAAAAGAAAGTTTTAGAATTTTGGATAAAATATTTTTCTTAACCCTAAATTTATTGTTGCTGTGCTTGATTTTTTTGATGCCAATAAGTGACTTTCGCAATGGTTTTTCGATTTTAAAAGAAGATTTATTCCCAATTTTTTTAGTGGTTTTTTTGTCACGAAAATTAGTTATAAAATATGATTTTTTTAAACCATGTTTTTTATTGATTTTAATTGCAGCAATTGTTTCCTCCGCAAATTTTGATCAGCGGTTTTTGCTTTATTCAATGTCGCTTCCAATGCTGTTTTTGTTGGTTTATTTTTGGTTAGAAAAAATTAATTCAGAACAAATAAGTTTAGAGAAATTATTTTTTATATCATCAATTTTGCTGGTGTTGCAGTTTGATTTAGAAATATTTCCAGTGATTTTTAATTTATGTTTACTGTGGTGGGTTTTATTGCCGTTTTTTTATCATCATTTAAATAAAGTTTTAACCTTTATTTTATTGATTTTTGCAACTTTAACTAGTGTGATGATTTTTTATCCAAATTATGAAAATCTTGCGTGGATTTTATCTCTGATAATGTTTGCCTTAATTTGTGATTTTGCTTCTGTAAAACAAAAAGAATCACGATTATCAAACCTTTCGAGTTATGTTTTTTTTGTGCTAATTTCTTACTTTTTAAGTCAAAATCTTACAGCAATTTTTAATTATCAAAATTCAGTTGCGGCAAAATATAAATCACCAAATTTTTTAAGTGATGAAATTGCCAAAACCATTAAAAAATATAATCAAAATCAAGGTTTGATAAGCATTCAATCAAAACAAAGCTTTCCTATGTTAGCTTATTTAAAACAAGAAAATTCTGCAATTGATAATCCAAAAAACCATTTGATTTTTATTGAAAAAAGCAAAGATGATTTATGTCAAATTGGAATTTTGGAAAAAAAATTTTCTGAGTTAGAATTTTACCAAAATTTTAGTGAGAATTATATTTTTTTAAACCGCATCATTGAAACAGAAAATGTCACAGATAAAGTGCAGTTTTTTCATCAAGAGTTAGATCATAGCTTGCAAGACAATCAACGAAAAATTATCAAAAATGAATTTGAAATATATATTAGAAAAAACTGATTTGCGAAAGCAGGGCGATCATTTAGCTGAAATTTTTGCAAGCTCTTCCTTCCTTAAAACTGTTTGTGCGGCGATTTTTTTAATCAGCATTTTACTGCGCTCAACACTTGACATTGGCTCTGACAGTGGCGTTTATTTGATGCTGGGGAAAAAAATTGCAGAAGGTGGAAAATATTATTACAACTTTTTTGAAAGCAATTTTCCAATCTCGTTTTATTTTTATGCGCTGCAATATAAAATCGCTTCTTTCTTTGGTTTTAACCGCATAATTTTTGCGGAAGTTGTAATAAATCTTTTAGGGGTTTTATCCATAATTTGGTCGGCAAGAATTTTAAAAAAAACCACGATTTACGATGATAAGTTGCGCTATAATTTGGTTATAATTTCTTATTTTTTAGGATTTTTTTTACGTCCCTTTTGTTTAGAAATTAATGAGTTTTTAACTAAAACCAGTCTGCTTCTAATAGTGCTGTTTCCATATTTAGCTTATTCTTTTGAGAGAAAAATTTCTTTGACTTTTTTTGATAAAATTAAACGTGGCATTTTGATGGGAATAATTCCGTGTATTAAGCCACATTATCTATTTTTTTCTATTTTTATTGAATCATTTTATTTCTTAAAACAAAAGAAACTCAGCTTCTTTTTTGATGTTGATAAATTAATCATGTATTTAGTTGGGGCGATTTATTTGTTGTTGATGCTAAAATATACTCCAGAGTTTTTTGAATTTATTGTTTTAATGTGGCCTAAGGTTTATCAAAATTATGATAATATTAGTTTTTTTTATGAAGGTGCTTCAAAGGTTTTTATTAATTATGTAATATTTAATAGCTTCATGTTTTTAGTTTTGACTAGATTGAAGCTTACCGAGAATTATAAAATTTTATTACTATTTTATATAGCATCTTCCGTTTTGATTATAGTCGAAAGTATATCTGCTAGAGATCAAGTTGTGATTTTTTATGCTATTGCGATTATTTGTTTTTGGCAGATAGTTTATGACTCAATTAAGTTAGGAATAATCCCGCTTTTCCAGCATAAGTTTCTGTCGTTTTTAATTTTAATATGGCCAATTTTTGATATAAAAAGATTGCCAATAACTTTTCTTAATTACGATGGTCCGCTAAACTTTTTATGGATTGCGGCTTTTATTTACCCATTTATTGCAAAAAAAGAAATTAAAAAAATTTTTGATATAAAATTTTTGAGTAAATTTTATTTGTTTTATTTCATAGCCTTATCTACGGCATTTATTTTGGCATTTAACTTTGGGCGGATTGCTTATTGGTTTTATGCTCCAGCATCGTTCATGTTTGTTCTATATTTATTTGAAAAAAATATTTATTCTAGATTTTCAAAAGAGTTGTCGCCAGTTTCGACAATAATGGTTCTCTTGTCATTTTCATATTTATTTTATTCTTATGCCAAGTTTCCTTTGAGAACTTCTTTTATTAATTTGCATGATGTATTTGCAAAATCTCAAGAAATTGACAGCGATGATACGCCGCAATATTATGCAAGTAAAATGCAAAATATAATGGCACATTACATTATAAATTTCGCGCCAGATCCTGAAGATAGTTTTGTTTCATCATCAAAGATAATTAATAGTTCATTGCCAATTTCTATTTATTTAAATAAACCACATTATTATAAGCCAAACATATTTACACTGGATGCTTCTTACAAAAAGGCTGGTGATTTGAATATGGTTTCAACAAAAGATTTAGGAAAAGTTTTTACTGCCACATATATCTTAGAAGATTTTAAAAATCAGTTGCGTAATCCGCATAATAAAATTTTATTTTTCTTCAATAATGAAACAGAATTTTCCTGCATTATTAACGATTTAGAATATTACCTTCTCGATCCTGGATTTAAAAAATTGTTTCTTGAAAATTACCGTTTTGAAAATCGCGTTATAATTACTAAAAAATCGAATGCGGTTAGATTAATTTTAGATCGAGATCCGATTTACAAAATTAAGCCTTCAGAACGTGTTATCACCTATGATGTTGAGGTTTATGTAAGAAAAAATTCCTAATTTATTTTATGAAGTTTTTTTATTGTAATATGTTAAAGCACAAATATTTTTTAAATTGGAAAAGTGATGTAATGTTTAAACATTACTCTTTCTCGGCCTTTGTTGCTGGTGCTTTTTCTGCTTTAGCATTCGCACCATTTTATATTTTTATTGCCGCTGCTTTTTCTTTGTCTTTGTTTTTTATTTTACTGGAAAAAAGTGCGGATAGAAAAACTGCCATAAAACTTGGTTTTTTCTATGGTTTTGGCTATTTTTTAGCAGGAAATTATTGGATTTGCATTTCTCTTCTAGTTGAGCCAGAAAAATTTGCGTGGCTGATTCCTTTTTGTTTGACTTTAATTCCATCTTTGTTGGCGCTTTACTTCGTTTTGTTCGTGCTTGGTTATAAGTTTTTAATAAATAAGATTAAAATCAAAAATAATTATCAAAAAATCATAATTTTTACGTTATGTTGGGTGATTTGTGAAATTTTGCGCGCCAATCTTTTTACTGGTTTTCCGTGGAATTTGATTGGATATAGTTTGATGTTTAATCAAAATATGGTGCAAAGTGCTTCGATATTCGGGGTTTATGGTTTAGGAATTTTAGCTGGGATGCTTTATCTTTTGCCAGTTTTGTTGATTTTAAAAAATAATAAAATTTCAGACAAAATTTTTGTAGCGTTGGTTTTGGTTGCTGTAGCAGTGAATTTTTGTTATGGTTTTTTACACATAAAAAATAATCCAATTGTTTATGATGAAAAAGTGAAGCTACGCTTGGTTCAGCCCAATATTGAGCAAGATTTAAAATGGAATCCGCGCAAAAAATATCAGAATTTTTTAAATGTAATTGCGCTTACAAAATCTTCTGACATTAAAGACTTTTCGGCAGTGATTTGGTCAGAAACTTCAGTGCCATATCCAATAAATGATAATTTTGAATTGATAAACAAGCTGCAAGAGGCAATTCCTGCAAACGGAGTTTTGATTACTGGTGGATTGAAATTATATCATGATGATTATGAAATAAAATCAGCGTGGAACAGTGTTTTTTTGCTTGATAAAAGCGGTATTGTTGATTCTTACGACAAAAATCATTTGGTTCCATTTGGTGAATATGTTCCGCTAAAAAAATATTTTTCTTTTATTGACAAAATTACTGATGGAGCAGTTGATTTTAGCAGTGGTAATGGGCCAAAAACTCTGCATTCACAGCATTTTTCTTTTGCCCCTTTAATTTGTTATGAAGCAATATTTTTTGATGATATAACCGATAAAAAAGATCGACCAGATTTGTTAGTGAATGTGACTAATGATGCGTGGTTTGGGGTGAGTAGTGGTCCTTTCCAGCACCTTGATATGACAAAAATGCGTGCGATTGAACATGGAACTGCGATGGCAAGAGTTGCAAATACAGGAATTACTGCTTTTATTGATCCTTTTGGCAGAGAAATAGCGAGGATTGGACTAAATCAGGCGGGAGTTTTAGATGTTGAAATGATCAAAAATTTTCCAGAAACAATTTATGAAAAATATGGTAATTTGCTAGTGTTGTTGATGATTATTGGTCTGGCTATAATTGTTGTTCTGTAACAGTGCCATGTTATACTCTGTTTAAGGTAAAATTTGTTCCAAAAATTGTGCAATACAAAGAAGATCAAGAGCGCTGATGATAACAACATTGTTCCACTTAAAGATTGGTTCTTGCAAAAGCAGCTTGCGTAACAATCTCTTAGAAAAATCTTTCCTTTTTTGAATGCGAATTTGCATTTTTTCTTCTGGTGTTAAAGCTGGTTTTCTTGGTCGACATTTAATAACCGCATATAAGTGCCAGATAAAATAAGAAATAAGAATTGAAGAAATAAAATAGCTTAAAATAACAAATTTTCCTTGGTTAAATATTTTGCTTGCAAAAAACGCAACAAAATAAGCAGGAACACCCCATTTCCAAATTAGATTGTGAATAGTTTCTTCGCCTCTCAAAGAAGCTCTAAAAGAATTTTCAATCTTTTCTAGTAGCTGACTCATTATTACTCCTTCTTTTCTGGAATTTTATAGATAGTGCCTTCCCAAGGCATTTCAAAGTCAAAATTGCGGAACTCTTGTTCAAGCTTCACTGGTTCATAAATAACTTTTTTTTGCTCTTCATCATAGCGCACTTCTTTATAGCCAGTTAGTGGAAAATCTTTGCGCAAAGGAAAGCCTTCAAATTCATAATCAGTTAAAATGCGGCGTAAATCTGGATGATGGTCGAATTTTATGCCATACATGTCAAAAGCTTCACGTTCAAACCAGCCAGCTGATTTAAAAATTGGTGTTGCACTAGCAACACTTTCTGCCTCATTTAAAGCAACTTTAACGGTGATGCGATTGTTTAATTCAAGGCTTAGCAAAATGTAGATCACTTCAAAGCGAGGCTCTCTTATGCCAAGCAAATCAGCGCCAAAAACATCAAGCAACATCTTGAAATTTAGTTTTGGATCATCGCGCAAAAATTTTAGCAAATCTAAAATTTTGTTTGCCGAAATATAAATGATCAGATTGTCATTTTTTATTGCTTCAGCGCTAGCGCCACTAAAGTTTTTGATGATATAATCTGATTGTTCTTGAAGAGTTTTAAGCATGTTTATCTTGCAAATTTTCCAGTTCTTTTAATTTTTTTCTGAAGCAGCATAACTCCATAAAGCAAAGCTTCTGCAGTAGGAGGGCATCCCGGAACGTAAACGTCAACTGGAACAACGCGGTCGCATCCACGAACCACAGAATAAGAATAGTGGTAATATCCACCGCCATTGGCGCAGCTGCCCATTGAAATCACATAGCGCGGCTCGGCCATTTGATCATAAACTTTTCTAAGTGCAGGCGCCATTTTGTTGGTAAGGGTTCCTGCAACAATCATCACGTCAGATTGACGTGGGGAAGGGCGAAAAATCATGCCAAAGCGGTCAAGGTCATAGCGGCTTGCTGCAGTGTGCATCATTTCAACCGCGCAACAAGCAAGGCCGAAAGTCATTGGCCATAAAGAGCCAGAGCGCGCCCAATTTACCAAATCATCAAGTTTTGCAGTGACAAAACCACGATTGTTGATTTCGTCCGTAACCTGATTTAACAAGGCATCTTGGCTTAAATTACCTAATTTATTCATAAAATTATAATTTT
>CAZOKU010000013.1:0-31693 GCA_964580715.1 uncultured Rhizobium sp.
AGCATATTGAGGGGGCGCAGGTGTACGATACGGTACACCGCCTGCCTACCATTGATTATGCCACGATCCATATCTGGCCCAAAAACTGGGGTTGGTTCAGCGACACTTCGCTTCATAAAGGCATGGATTCCGTACTGCAAAAAAGCAACCGGTATATCAACGGGCATATAGCTGCCGCAAAATCGTTTAATAAGCCGCTGGTGATTGAAGAATTTGGCATGCCAATGGGACCTTTTGTTTTAGCGGATGTGGTGGGTATTGATGTTGGGGTTAAAGTTGCTCATTTATTGCAGGAATCCTATGGAAACCGCATGCGAGTTGCTGATATTTTGGAAGAAATTTATCAAAATCATAAAAATTTGCTGGGCAAAAAATCAAAAGAGGGCTTTTACATTCACGGAAACAGTGACAAAAGCGCTAGTGTTAATCCGCGAATTACTGAAATTTTATCATTAGTTAGAAAAAACCAAAACATTAAATCCACTTACATTTCCAACAGCGAAATTGTTGATCGCGCAATTTTGACTATGGTTAATGAAGCGGCAAAATGTTTGGAAGAAAATGTGGTAAAAAACGCTCGTTATCTTGACATGGCGATGATTATGGGCGCTGGTTTTCCAGCTTTTAGAGGTGGCGTTTTAAAATATGCGGATACGCTTGGAATTAAAGAAGTGGTGAATAAATTGGAAAATTTACAAAAGAAACATGGATCAAGGTTTGAACCAGCGAAATTATTGCTTGAAATGGCAAAAAATAACAAAAAATTCTATTAATGAAAATAATAGGAATTGATCCAGGTCTTACCAAAACAGGGGTTGGAATTATTGAAGTTAAAAATAACAGCCTGTTTTTTATTGCATCAGCAACAATTCATTCCAAACCATCAGAATCATTGGCTGACCGCTTAAGCCATTTTCATCAAGAATTAACCGAAATTATCAAAAATCACAAGCCAGACGAAGCCGCAATTGAGGAAACTTTCATCAACACTAATCCAACTTCTTCTTTAAAACTTGGCCATGCTAGAGGGGCATTGATTTTGAGCCTTGGTTTATGTGGTTTGAAAGTTGCGGAATATTCCACAACAGCAGTCAAAAAATCAGTGGTTGGGGTTGGAAGGGCAGAAAAACAACAAGTTCAGATGATGATTAAAGTATTATTACCAAAAGCAAATTTTAAGACAGAAGACGAGGCTGACGCCTTGGCAGTCGCGATTTGCCATAATAATAATTACAACTTTCTTAAAAATCAGAAAGAAAGATTTTGACTTTTATTGAAAGCTGTTTTTATCTTGATATGTCCAAAGCTGGTGTTTAAAAAGTTGGTTATTTGAAATTGCATTAAATTTCTGGCCATCTATTTTTATATTGTTATACTAGCTCATGGCTACAAGGTATTAGATTTAATCTTAATTTAAGTAAATTATAACAATGAAAAAAACATTCCTAGCTTTACTCAGTATTTCCTTTCTAATGTGTGGCGTTGAAGAGTCTGTTGCCGCCACTAAATATATCACTATTGGAACTGGTGCAATTACGGGTGTTTATTATCCTGCTGGTGGTGCAATTTGTCGTCTAGTTAATCGCGGCAGAAAACAACATGGAATTCGTTGTTCGGTTGAATCAACTGGTGGTTCAATCTCAAATCTTAATGCTGTGCGCAATGATGCGATTGATTTTGGTATTGTTCAATCAGACTGGCACTATCACGCCTATAATGGCACAGGGTTCTTTGCTGATCAAAAACCTTTCAAATCATTAAGATCAGTTTTTTCGCTTTATACAGAAACATTCACCATCGCGGTTCGCGAAGATTCAGGCATTAAAAAACTTGATGACATGATCGGAAAAAAAGTAAATTTTGGTCCTCAAGGCTCTGGAATGTTTGCTACGATGGAAGTTTTAATGTCAGTTAAAAATTGGACTAAACAAGATTTTGCCGCAATAACCAATCTGCAACCAGCTGAACAGCCAAAAGCTTTGTGTGATGGAAAAATTGATGTAATGATTTATGCTGCTGGAAACCCTAATGGTGTTTTGCAAGAAGCAACTCAAACTTGTAAAGTTAAAATCATCAGCATTGACAGCGAAGTGGTTAATAAATTGATTAAAGTTAATCCGTTCTATGTGAAAGCAGTGATTCCAGGTGGAATGTATGCTGGAAATTTAAGCAATGTTGAAACGTTTGGTGTGAAAGCTACTGTGGTTACTTCTGAAAAAAACAGCCCAGAAGTGGTTTATAATGTAACTAAAGCAGTGTTTGACAATTTCGACAATTTCAAAACTCTACATCCTGTGTTTTCATCTTTGAAAAAAGAAGAATTAGTTAAAGAAGGCAGCTCTGCCCCAATTCATCCAGGTGCTTTGAAATATTTCAGAGAAAAGAAGTTGATTAAGGAATAGAAATAAACCTTTAGGCGGGATTGTAAATTCCGCCTAAAGCTGCCAGATAGGATAATAAGTTTTTAGTTGCTGGATATAAAATTAGGCATAATTAAAAATTCTTGGTGCTTTTTTTGTTCTTTTTTCCGAAATTTTTTAGGTAAAATCTAACTGCTTTTTTCTTTCTATTTTCACTTAATCCTCGGTGGATTTTCATGTCACTTTTTAGGTGTCCAAAAGCACCTTCTAATCTGTTAATAGTTGAAGGAATATTCAGGTCTTTCCAGTCGCTATAAGTGAAGAGATACATCATATTTGTATTAATTGATCTGAAAGCTGCTCTTAGATTGTTGTTTTTGTAGTGTCCAAGATGATTTCTTTGATGTAATAATCCGTGATATTTTGTTTGCAAGAAATCAAATCGATCAATGAATTCTTGATGAAATTCAGGTTTGCAGAGTAGACGCATTAACTCCTTCAAATCCTTTCCGCACTGAGATTGCGGCTTGTCTGTGATATATCTGCGAATGATTAATTTCTGATGAAATAGACACATTTGAATGGGAATATTTCCGAGCAATTTTCGGATGTTATTAATGTATCCCCTTCTACCGTCGATAGTAACGCTTTGTATGCGATAGCCAGCATCCCTAACAGCAATTAAGCCATCTCTGAAGTGTTTTATCGATTCGGTTTTTATCTCTTTAAAATAAAGAACTCTACGAATATCACGTAAGATCAAGAAACCATAATTTCTACCAAAAAATGTAGCATCAATAATGAGATTTATCTGTTGAAATCGATCTTCCAAAGCATCTTCCTGCAAACCATCAGAGATCTCGTCAAGAGCATCAAACTCTTTGATTAACTTCGGATAAGAAACATCCAGATCAGTACAAATCTGTGAGATTGTTCTACGATCAATTATCCACCGCCAATAAGCTTTTAAGTAATCTTTCTTACTTCCACCTCGTCGCTCAATCCATTGATAAAAACATGAGTTACATTTGAACTTATTTTTACCATTCACACTACCATTTTTTTTAACAGATTTTATACCACATTTAACACACTTTTTTGATCATTTTTTTTAACCCAAAATAACACCATTTTGTGTGAGTTTTGAAAAAAAATTTCAAACAATTCTGGAAATAACTAGAACTGCAAGGTTTTGAAAACAAAAAAAGCACCAAGAATTTTTAATTATGCCTAAAATTAAGATTTTACACAGATAGCTTTTCTTTCAATTCAATCATCGTGATGCAGGCATTTGCGGCAAATCCGCCTTTGTCTTTTTTGGCTTTGTCGGCACGTTCTAAAGCTTGAGATTCGTTTTCAACTGTGATAATTCCATAACCAATTGCTAATTTATCTTCGATTGCAAGTTTGTTAAGGCCGCGTGCGCTTTCTTGGCACACATAATCATAATGGGTTGTTTCGCCGCGAATTACACAGCCAAGGGCAACATAGCCAGCATATTTTTTGCTGTCTTTGGCAAAAGCGATTACGGCAGGAATTTCAAAGGCTCCGGGAGTGGTGATTATTTCATATTCATAATTTGCTGCAGTGATTTTTTTAATTGCTCCTTCAAGTAGAAGTGCGGAAATTTTTTTGTAAAAATCGGCTTGTATAATTAAAATTTTTTTCATTGTTTTTGATGAACTTTGCTGAAATATTAAAAGGGGTCTGACCCCTTTTGGTAATAAAATTTATTCTAAACGATTATGATCAACATTTTCAATTTATTTTTGTTTTTATTTGCGTCATGGGTTTTGTTTATGGTTGCTGGGGGGCATTTTTCGTTGTTTTATGTGCTTTACGGAATAGTTGCTTGTGCTTTGGTGGCCTATCTTTCACTTAGGTTAAGATTGGTTGAAAAAAATAGTGAATTATTATATCTTAGTTCTGGTTTTTATAGCCATTTTTTGCTTATTTATTTAAAGAATTTTATTTCTTCAATGAAGATAATTATTGTAATGGCGCTTAAAAACACGCAAATTAGGCCGTTGATTTATGCGGTTAATTTGAATTCAGAAGAAAAATTTAATCCTGCTCTTTTGATGGTGAGTTTTAATATGAGTGCAGGCCTTTTGTCGATTGATTTTAAAGAGAATAAAATTTTGGTTCACGCTTTGGATGAAAAATATTTTGAAAGATTTAATGTAAAAGAAATAGTGACAAGTTTAAAAAACACTAATGACGATAACTTGATTTAAAATGTCAGATATTTTAACAAAAATTAACGAATTAAAAAAAGAAATTGAAAAACACGACAGGGCATATCATACCCTTGACGCGCCACTGATTTCGGATGCTAAATATGATGAATTAAAGCAGAAATTAGAAGAATATCACACAAACTTTCCGCAGTTTTTTAGTGAAGAAGACGAAAAAATTGGTGGAAAAACTTTAGAAGTTTTTTCTAAGATAAAACATAGCAAGCCAATGTTGTCGCTGTCTAATGGCTTTACGCGTGAAGATATAGAAGATTTTATTGAGAGAGTAAGTAGATTTCTTGGTTTTGATCGCCAAAATGATTTATTTTCACAAAATTTTTTAGAGTTGTTTTGCGAAACTAAAATTGATGGATTGTCATTTTCAGCACGTTATCAAAATGGTAAGTTGGTTTTTGTTGCAACTAGAGGGGATGGGCTTGAAGGAGAAGATGTTACAAAAAATGCTAAAACAATTTATGGATTTCCTCATGTTTTAAAAGTTGCAAATCCACCACAGGTTTTTGAAATGCGTGGTGAAGTTTATATGGGTAAAAAAGATTTTGAAGAGCTTAATCAAAAGCAGGAAGAGAGTGGTGGAAAAATTTTTGCAAATCCGCGCAATGCAGCAGCTGGTTCGCTTCGTCAGCTTGATGAAAAAATCACGGCCTCCAGAAAATTAAGTTATTTTGCTTATGGATTGGGTGAATTTTCAGATGATTTTTCTTGTGAGTCACAACAAGAATTATTGCGTAAATTAAAAGAATTTGGTTTTAAAACTGAGCCTCATTCACGTTTATGTGCTAATATTGATGATGTTATGAAGCTTTATTTAGAGCTTAGTGACAAAAGATATGAACTTGATTATGATTTAGACGGAATGGTTTATAAGGTGAATCGTTTTGATTTGCAAAATCGTTTGGGCTTTGTTGCGCGAAGTCCACGCTTTGCAATTGCACATAAATTTCCGGCAGAAAAAGCTAAAACTGAAATTGAAGACATTATAATTCAAGTTGGTAGAACTGGCGCGCTTACTCCTGTAGCGATTTTAAAGCCGATTAATATTGGTGGGGTTTTGGTTTCGCGTGCAACCCTGCACAATCAAGATGAAATTGCTAGAAAAGATATTCGAATTCATGATGTGGTTTTAATTCAGCGTGCTGGTGATGTGATTCCGCAGGTTTTGGAAGTTGATTTAACTAAAAGAAAGGATCTTTCAGAAAAATTTGTTTTTCCAACAAAATGCCCAGTTTGTCAGGCAGAAATTGTTAAGAAAGAAGATGATGTGGTGCTGCGCTGTTCTGGAGGTTTAAACTGTGAAGCGCAATTAAAAGAAACTTTGAAACATTTTGTTTCAAAAGATGCATTTGACATTATTGGGCTTGGAAAAAAACAGATCGAGAATTTTTTTGATGAAGGAAGGGTGAGAAATTTTGTTGATATTTTTCAATTAGAATCAAAGGAAAAAAACAGTGATAATCCTTTGAAAGGAAAGGTTGGTTGGGGTGAAAAATCAATTGAAAATTTGTTTTTTGCAATCAATCAAAAGCGAAAAATTTCTTTAGAAAAATTTCTTTATGCAATTGGCATTAGACACGTTGGGGAAACTACGGCCAAGCTTCTTGCTAAGCATTTTGTTTCTTATAAAAATTTTCGCGAAAAAATAGTTTTGATGGCAAGCAATAAAGAAGGACAAGATTATTTAGATTTTATTGCGCTTGACGGCATTGGAGAGAAAATGGCACAAGCAGTGATTGATTATTTTCTTGACCAGAAAAATTTAAAAATGATTGATGATTTAGTTCCAGAGCTTGAAATTGAAGATGTTGTGGTGAAGAATTATGATTTAAAATTTAGTGGAAAATCTATTGTTTTTACTGGCACGCTAGAAAAAATGAGTCGAATGGAAGCCAAGAAAAAAGCAGAAGATTTGGGGATGAAAGTTGTTGGTTCAGTTTCAAGTAAAACCGATTTTGTTGTTGCTGGGTCTGATGCGGGATCAAAACTTAAAAAAGCCAATGAGTTAAATGTTAAAATTTTAAGTGAGGATGAATGGTTAGAAATGCTGCGGTAATGATGATAAATTTTGCTATATGCAGATAAAAACTCTTTGTTATCCTTCGACAAGCTCAGGATGACATTATTGCTTTATTTATGATATTTTTAAAAAAAATAATTATTTTCTTAATTAAATTTTATCAAATTTTATTTTCACCATTGCTTGGAGCCTACAAATGTCGCTTCACTCCGTCATGTTCGGAATATATGATTGAAGCAATTGAAAAAAAAGGTTTGATTAAAGGTTTTTTTATTGGAATATTTCGTATATTAAAGTGTAATCCTTTTTGTAAAAAAACAGGGTTTGATCCAATTAAATAGGCTTTTTAGGGCATTTTATCAATGTTTAAGAAAAAAATCTCTCTAACATTTCTGATACTTTTATTATGCGGCAATGCGCTTGCCCAGCAAGCTCGACTGCCAAGCTTGGACGAAATAAATGCTGATTTATTATCAAAAAAAGCAAGTCTTGAGCCTTTTGATCCAAGAAAGGTAAAGGTTGACGCGAAATCTTTGGATGTGGATTCTGATAAAAAAGATGTTGCTGTTGGTGGTGTGACACAAGATAAAGCAAGCTCTGAAGCGGTTGGTGTAAAAAATAATTCTGCAGAGCCTGTTCAAAATAGCACTTCAAATTCGTTGCCGTTGGTTAAACTTCCTGAGATAAATCAAGAAAGTAATGTTAAGGATAATGGTTTAAAAGTTGATGCAGTTTCTTCTGGAAGCATTGTAAATAAATTTAAAACATTAATTAAAAAGGAATTACCAGAGGAAAAAAAACAAGCTGAAAACAAAGTGAATAATATGGTGAAGGTTGAGGTTGTAAAAGTAAACAATTCAAAAGATTTTAAGCAAACTAAAAATGAATTAAAACAACAAGAAAAACTAAAAAAATTACAAATTCTACGCAAAGAATATATATCTAAAGCGTTAATTGATGAGGATTTAGAACGAGACAATTCTTCGTGGTTGGATAGTTCTGAAAGCCCAGTTCCGCAGAAAAAGAATTTGAATAAATTCATCGTTGAAGAGTCTCCGCCACAACCAATTTTAGATAATGTTAGAACTTCCGACAATATTCATATTCCTTTGATTATAACTAATCAGCAAAAGATTAAATATTTGTTTAATGCAATTGCTGCTGACAGTGTTTCAACTTTTGATAGCGCATTTAAAGAAATTGAAAATCCAAATGTTAAAAATGAAAATGGTGACACTCTCTTAACTTATTCAATTTTATTGCGCAGACATTCATTTGTGGCATCAGTGCTTTCAAAGGGTGCGGATCCTGATATGTCAAATGATTTAGGATATACTCCGCTAAATATCGCAATTGAGTTAGGTGATTTTGAGTTGTTCAAATTGCTTGCAAAAAATAATGCAAATCTTAATTATGTTGATGCTTTTGGAAGAAATTATTTAATGCAAGCTTCAAGGGTTGGAATGCTTGCGGTTGTTGAGTATTTAGTTAAAAATGGTTTTGATATAAATGCTATGGATAATGACGGATTTACTGCTCTTGCTATAGCTTATCGCCATAAAAAAGAAGTAATTCAAAAATTTTTAATAAAAAATGGTGCGAAAACTTGGGTTGAAAAACCTGATGCTTCGCAAAAACAATCATTAATAAATGAACTAAAAAATCGTTGGTAACTTGAAAAAAAATCTCTTCTTACATATTATTCATTCTCTTAGACTATCAAAGCCCAAAGGGGTTTTAATGATGTCATTATTTTTTGCTTTAATAAGTGCAGTTTTTTTCTTCGCTAAAGACTCTTTATTTGCAAAAAGTTTAAACAATGCTCGCCAGAATCCAGAGCAATTTATTGGCATTACATCATTGATGTCTGCTGTAGCAAGCAATGATATTGACGGAGTTAAGTTTTTTAGTAAAGCATCAGAAGGTTCGATTAATCAACAAAATATGGGTGGAGCATCAGCTCTTCATATTGCAGCGCGTCTAGGCAATTTAGAGATTATTCAGGTTTTGCTTGAAAATGGTGCAAACATAAATTTGCAGGATAATGAAGGGTGGACTCCATCAATGCGTGCGGCGTCAGCGGGAAATTCAGATGCATTGGCTTTGTTTATTCAAAATAAAGCAAGATTAGATTTGTTTAATGATGATAATGAAACTGTGATGCTTAATGCTGTATCAGTCTCTTGTTCTTCTTGTTTAAAGTTGATTTTTGATCAATCGAATTTATTGAAATCTTTAAGATCAGATGTTTTGAAATCACAATTGTCTAGTGCCTATACAATAGCAAAAAATCGTGATGATCAGGAGTCAGTTGCAATTATTTCGCAATATCTGGATTTCATAGACAAATCTTCAAAATTTAATGAACAAAATATTGAAATGCCTAGTGTTGTTTCTGATCAGGTTATTCAAAATGAAGTTTTAAGCATTAATAAAACTGTTGTTAAGAGCCCAGCTAAAATATTTAAGGTTGTGGGGGATTCTTCTGATAAAAAGGTTGGTATGAAAAAACGTGGACAAAAAGTTGATCAATCGCAAAAAGTTGACCAATCATCAGAAAATGTGGTTAATAATAGTTCAGATAATCTAAATCTGCCAAATCAGAAACAGAGAATTTATAAATTTTCTTCTGTTAAAGATCAGGTTAAGCAAAATGATCAAAAAATTCGTGTCAAAAAATTAAAAAATTCTACTACTAATAGTGTGGGTAAGAAATCTTATAAATTGGCAACACCACTTTAATTTAAATTAGCTATTCTAGTTCGATCTTTTTGGCTGAAATTTTATAACCAAAATCTAAATAATGGCATGAAAATTCTAGGCATTGAAACTTCTTGCGATGAAACGGCTGTTGCGATTGTTGACGATAATAAAAAAATTTTGTCACATATAATAAATTCTCAGATGAAGCTTCATGAAGAATATGGTGGAGTGGTTCCAGAGCTTGCTGCTCGTGGTCATGTGGAAGTTTTGGATGATCTGATTCTTAAAGCGTTATCAGAAGCAAATTTAAATTTTTCTGATATTGATGCATTTGCTGCAACTTCTGGGCCGGGGTTAATTGGTGGCGTGATTGTTGGAATGATGGCGGCAAAAACTTTGGCTTCAATTTATAAAAAACCTTTTCTTGCGATAAATCATCTAGAAGCTCATGCTTTAACGGCAAGGCTTACTTCTGATGTGAAATTTCCATATTTACTTTTGTTAATTTCTGGTGGTCATTGTCAGATATTGTTTCTTGAAGGGGTTGGAAAATATACAAAATTTGGTGGAACCATTGATGATGCGCTTGGTGAGGTTTTTGATAAAGTGGCGCAAATGCTTGGGTTGCCTTATCCGGGTGGCCCTGCAGTTGAGAAAAGAGCTCTTCTTGGAGATCAAAAAAGATTTAAATTTGCACGTCCTTTAATTGATTCTTTAAATAAAGAACACATTTATGATTTTTCTTTTTCGGGCCTAAAAACCGCGGTAAGAAGGGAGATTGAAAAATTGATTGGTGAAGAATTTTCTCATTTAACTTCGCCGCAAAAAATTTCCGATCAAGATAAAAATGATATTTGCGCTTCTTTTCAATTTATCGTTAGCGAAATTTTAATTAATCGTTTAAATAATGTGATTAGAAATGTTGAGTCACCAGTTAAATCTTTTATAGTTGCTGGTGGAGTTGCTGCTAATCGTTATATTTTTTCTAAATTGCAGGAATGGGGCAGGATGAACGGCTTAGAAGTTATAGCACCACCAATTGCGTTATGCACGGATAATGCTGCTATGGTCGCTTGGAACGGCGTTGAAAAAATGCGTCTTGGTATGATTGATGACCTAAATTTTAAACCAAAAGCGAGATGGGATTTGGTGTGATAGCAGTCTTTGGCATCGACTGGTTGTTAATTATGCCAAGGAAATGAAAGTGGGGATGGGGTTAGAAACCCCGTCCTGCAACGTCAGGTTGCTGCTCAGGCGGCATTTGTAATGCCGCCTGGATTTTCATTTCAGGATAATTTTTGCATGAACGTGCAGGCGGGATTTAGTTTAAATCGATGACTATTTATATTTCAAAAACTTCTCGTTTGGTTTTTCGATTGTGTCGAAATAGCCATTACGAACTTCAAGAATAGCAAGGTTTCGCTGAACTAAACCATTTGGTAAAAATCTAAATAAGCCATCAACACCATCAAAGCCGTTTTTTAGAGGATTTTCATAATTTGTTAAATCAGTTACAGTTGGAACATGGCCTTTTTTAGCTTCTGCAACTGTTGAAATTGCAGCGACCAGATCGTAAGCAATTGAAGAGATTCTAGGAGGAAATCTTTTGTAGGTTTTATAATAAGTTTGTTCAAAATTGTGGAATTTAGAGCTTTCTGGTGAGGTGAACCATGCGCCAGAAAGGTCGGCGTTGTTTGCAGTTGCTATGTCGTCCCATTGATTTGTTCCAATTAATTGTATTGGACGTTCGCTTGTGTTGTATTTTTTTACAAATTGAGCGATTTTAAACAAGTTTTTGCCAGATTCTGGAACCATAATAACTTGTGTATAAAGGCGGTCTGATTCTTTTATAACAGTTTTTTTGTTTAATTTATTGCCACCACCTTCAGCAAGTTTTGAGGAAATGCTAAAGCTGTTAACAGCTTTTTCTGTAGCGCGCTCAATGTCTTTATCATTTTGATTGTAAAGCTCTGAGATAATGAAATTGCCGTCTTGGTCTAAGACTATTGTTTTTAGGGTTTCAGCGGAAAGAATGCCAAATTGGTTTTGTGGAGCAATGATGGCAAAGTTGGTTTTATCATGTTCGATGGCATAATTAACAAGTTGGTTGATTTGTGATTCAAGGGTTAGGCCAGCGAGGAAAATTCCGCCGTGATTGTTGATTTTTCCAATTAAATTTGGATTGTTAGAAAATGAAATTACAGTGATGCCGCTGGTTTTTGCTTCTTTTTCTATCGCTTCTGCAGACTGTGAAAAGATAGGGCCAATGACGATTTTAATTTTACGATCAATAATTTCTTTGAAGGCTTTTTCTGTTTCGTGTGGCGAGTCTTTGCTGTCGATTAGAACAAGTTCGATATTGTGGTTTAGATCATTTTCGAAAAGCGATAATACTGAGGCATTAAATAAGTGCCATGCTAATTCACGGTTTTTGCCAGAGAAAGGAAAGAAAAGGGCAATTTGCACCTTTTTTTTGTCTTCTGAAACATTTAAGTTGTGAGATTCAAGGCGGTTGGTTGCTTCTGGGGCTTGAACTATTTCTGATTGTGATGATAAAACTTTGTATTGTGTTTGTTTTACCTGACTTGCTTTCCCAGAAAAGGCGCTGCAAGCGTTGATGTTGAGGGCGAGAATTATGACGAAAATTTTACTGAAATTCTTCATGATAAATAAATTCGATAAAGTAGCGTTGATGGTTACAAACAAACTAAAATTAAATTATTTTTTAGAAATTTATGCAAGATTTTTTTCCAAAAATTACTGAAAAAAAATTGGATAATGCGCTTTATATTGTGGCAACTCCAATTGGAAACCTTCTGGATATAAGCTTGCGGGCTTTGATGGTGCTTAAGAATGTTGATTTTATTGTTTGCGAAGATACCAGAGTTAGCATCAAGCTTCTTAATGCTTATGAGATCACAGAAAAAAAATTACTGACTTATAATGATCATTCTGATGAAAAAATTCGTGATAAAATTTTGAATTTATTGATTGAGGGAAAATCAATCGCGCTGATTTCTGATGCTGGAACGCCTTTGATTTCTGATCCGGGTTATAAATTGATTAATTTTTTATATCAAAAAGAGCGAAAAGTGATTGCAATTCCAGGTGCTTCAGCATTGATTTCTGCATTGTCGGTGAGCGGTGTTGCTTGTGATAATTTTCTTTTTTTAGGATTTTTGCCAACTTCTTTAGTGCAAAAAGAAAAATTGCTTAAATCTTTGCCAAAAAATTTTACTTTTGCTTTTTTTGAAGCGCCAAGTCGGGTTATGGAAAGCTTAAATTTAATTGAAGAAACCTTGTCTGGACGAAAGATTGCGGTGGTTCGTGAATTAACAAAAATTCATGAAGAAGTTGTGGTTAATGATGCAAAAAATGTCATAAATTTTTTTACGATTAATCAAGAAAAATTGCGTGGTGAATTTGTTGTTGTGGTTGAAAAAGCGGATAAAAATGAAAAAAATTTTACCGAAGAAGAATTAATTAAAGATATTATGAAATCGATTTCTTTAGGACACAGTTTGCGAGATTTATCTCAAAATTTGGCGGAAATTTATGGTCTTAATAGAAAGGATGTTTATAACTTGGCACTGAAAGTTCCGAGGAATTAAATCTTACCACAGTTTTTTATATATCATGCCTTTTGTTGTTTTAATAATGTTATTTTCTGCTGCTATTGCTGGAGGATCTGCTGGAGGTGGCGGAGGCGGTGGCGGCGGTGCAGCTGCGTCAGTTTCAGGCGCTGGAGGTGGCGGATCTAGTGGTGGAAGTTCTTCTAGTTATACGGTAACAGCTGCAGAAGCTAATATTTATCGAACCAGCGAATATAATGCGCAGTGGGGTTTGGAAGAAATTCACGCTGCTGAAGGCTATGCTGCACTTGCAAAAAACGGCAAAGCAGTTGGTGGAAATGATGTGAAAATTGCAATTACTGACACTGGCATTCGTTCAACTCACAGAGAAATTGCCGCAAATTTTGATGCTGCTGATAGCTGGAATTATTATTACGACAATAATGATTATTCTGATATTGAAGGGCATGGAACTCATGTGGCGTCCCTTGCTGCTGGAGTTAAAGATGGCGTCGGAATGCAGGGAGTTGCCTTTGATGCAAAAATAATTTCATCACGAATTTTTAATGATAGTGCAAATTCAATCAGCATTGATGCGGTTTCTGATGCTGCGGCAAAGGGAGCGCGAGTTATTAACGCCAGTTGGAAATATGGCAGTTATGATTCTTATAATGGGGGTGGAAGTGGTGAAGATGCTAATGATGCAACAATAATTAATTCTTTTAAAGCGGCAAAAAATCTGGATTCATTGATTGTTGTTGCGGCGGGAAATGATGGAGATAATGCCCATAATGGTCAGGCTTCATGGCAAGATCATAATTATATTTCAAATCCGAAACCATCAAAGCCAGCGCTTTTTGCAAATAATGCAGATTTGGCGGGATATGTTCTGGCAGTTGGCTCGGTTAATTCTGATGGATCAATTTCTGATTTTAGCAATAATTGTACAGTTGCTAAAAATTATTGTTTGGTAGCACCTGGAGGTTTTCAAATTGGCAGTGGCAATCAAGTTTTTGGTGCAACAAATTTAGGTGATGCGGTTTATGATTCGGGTCAGGGAACATCCTACGCTGCGCCGCAAGTTTCTGGAGCTGCTGCGGTTTTGATGGCGGCTTGGCCGGCGCTACATGCAAATCAAGTTGCGCAAATTTTGCTTACCACAGCAACAGATTTGGGAGCCGTTGGCGTTGATGATGTTTATGGCCGCGGATTGCTTAACTTATATGAGGCGGTGAAGGCGCAGGGAAATAATGTTCTTGGTTATGGCAGTTCAATTAACGATTTTTCAGGTTCTGATGTTAGAAAATCTTCGTTTATAAGTGATCCAATTTTTGGAGATGCTTTGCTAAAAAATGTTGCTCCAAAGCTTGAAAATGCTGTGTTTTTTGATGATTATGGACGTGATTATAAAGCATTTTTAGAAAATAAAATTTCCGCTAGAACTTCTTACAATATTCCAACTTTAGATTATTTAGCTTTCAACAATTTCAACAGTCGCAGCATTCCGCTTAGATTTGGTGCAGGCAAACAAAGCCAATTAAAATTTAATTTTTCTGAATATAAAAATGGTAATGAAGCAGCAAATTTTTATGGCTTAAAATATTTAGTTGTTGATCGCGCAAAAGATCCGCAATCTGGTTTGGGACGTGGTTTTTCATTTGTCCAAAATTCTTTGGAAATTGATCGTAATCTCAAATTTGGTTTTTCATTTAATGTTGATGAAATTTCAGTTTTAGAACAAGATTCTTTCGGAAATTTTGGTTTTATTTCAACTAATAATTTTGCTTCTAATCCTTACCAATATTTTCTTCAGGGCGCAACTGCAAACATTTTAAACACCAAAAAATTTAATCAATTTTTTACTAAAAAAGATTTTTATGAAGGAAAATTTTCGGCGAGATTTTCTTATCAAAATTCTTACAACAGCAATGCTTTGTTGAGTGGAATTGGAAATAAACAAAATCAGAATTTTGATTTTACTTTTGGCGCGAAGCCAAATGATGGTGGAAAATTTTTATTTTCTTTTGGAAGTTTGACAGAATTTAACAATAATTTTTTAAACTCGCAAAGCCTTGGTGCATTTGCTTTGGGAAGCAATGTTAAAACTTCATATTTTAAAATTGCCACAAGTCATGCAATTACAAAAAATTTATCAATATTAAGTTCAATTTCGGAAGGTGTTTCAACTGTTGCTGGAAATCAATATTCGGTATTTCAAAATTTTTCTAATCTTAGAAGCAGAAGCTCTTCGCTTGCTGTGGTTTATGATAATTTTTATAATGGTAAAGTTGGATTTTCCTATTCAGAGCCGATGCGGCTTTATAGTGGGAAGGTAAATGTAAAAGTTCCAACTGCAGTTGCTGCAAATGGAAATATTTCTTTTTACGATACCACAGCATCATTGGTTCCGCATGGCAAAGAACAAGATTTTGAAGTTTTTTATTTTCGAAATTTAAATAAAAATTCTGTTTTGAAATTTAATTTATTGATGCAAAAGCAAGCAGGAAATTTTAAAGATGCGCCTAACAGTTACATGCTGTGGTGTAGTTTTGCGCGGGGTTTTTAAAAATTTTCGTTATCCTTGAAGCTCTAGGCTTCAAAGCTCATTCGGTGCTGGGCGGAATTTGTAATTCCGCCTTAACTGTTCATTAAAAACTTAAAAAAGGTACATGGAAGGCGTTGTTGCATGGCACACAAAAAACTCTTGCAAGAAATTTCAACATTTTGTAAAAATTAAAACTCAATTAATTAAACCTTCTAAAATCTTAGATTTTAGCATTCACCACTTGTTAAATGCCGTTTATTCTTGTCGTTCTTTTTTCTATTGGAACATATTTATCTTCTGCCGTTGGTGGTGGAGGCTCTTCTGGTTCTGCAACATCTTCAACAAACACTGCTATAATAATTCCTGACAATGGTTCGTCAGGTAATTCTGGTTCTGGGGATTCTCCTCCTCCGCCTCCGCCACCCCCGCCTTGGTTGGTTTCTAGTGCAGAAGCTGACAATTATCGAACGGCTGAATATAATGCGCAGTGGGGACTAGAGGCAATGCATATGGCAGAAGCCTATATGGCGCTGGAAAAAAATGGCAAAGCAATTGCAGGAAATGGAGTTAAAATTGCGATAATTTCTAGCGGAATAAAATCTGATCACGTTGATTTGAAAAATAATTATCTTACGCTTGGAAGCAATGATTACGTTAACAAAGACAGTGATCCCAATGATGATAACGGCCTTGGAACATCTCTTGCGGGAATTATTGCAGCAGAAAAAAATGATGCTGGAATGCATGGCGTTGCTTATGAAAGCAAAATTATTGTTGAAAAAATTTTAAATGCTTCTGGAAGCGGAAGCTCGGCAAATACGGCGCTTGCAATTCAAAATGCTGTTGCAAATGGTGCGAAAATTATTGATTTAAAAGTGAGCACCACCAGTGACATTGCAACGATTAAAAATTCATTAATTGATAATGTAAAAACAAATGATGTTTTGGTGGTTGTTGGAGTTGGTGATGGCAGTAAAACTGCTGCTGATTATCCAGCGCGTTATGCTTCGAGTGATGCTTTAAAAAATTATGTTATTGCGGTTACTGCTGTTGATTCTGGTGGCAATTTATATCCAACTAGCAATCAATGTGGGGCAAGCAAAAGCTTCTGTTTAGCGGCACCAGGGGTTGATATATTTTCTACTGATAAAAATGGTGAATATTCAAATTTTAGCAACAGCGCAGTTGCTGCAGCTAATGTTGCTGGTGCTGCAGGGGTTTTGCGCGCGGCTTGGCCGTTTTTAACTGCACCACAAATTGAATCAATTTTGTTTACAACAGCAACTGATCTTGGTGAAACAGGAAGCGATGTAAATTATGGGGTTGGAATACTGAATTTATATGAGGCGGTGAAGGCGCAAGGGGAAGATCATTTCGGTTTTGGCAATGCATCTTCTTTGGCTTATAATTTAAGATCTTCGTTGGTTATTTCTGATCCAATTTTTGGTGATGCTTTTGCTGGAAATGTTGCTTCAGCACTTCAAAATGCGGTGTTTTTCGATGATTATGGTCGGGATTATAAAGCTTTTTTTGGACAAAATTTTGTGAGTAAAAAAAATTATTTTACGCCAAATTTAAATCAAATTGCTTTTCTTAATATCACTTCAAACTCAATGCCACTGCGCTTTAAAAAGGCCGTATTAAATTTTCAATTATCAAAATATAAAAATTCTGAAGTGCAAAATATTTATGGATTAAAGCACATGGTTCTTGATCGCAGCATTGATCCGCAAAATTATTTTAACAATGGAATGTCTTTGTCGTATGAATTGACTGACAAAACTAAATTTGGTTTTGCGTTTAATATTGACGAAAGTGCCAAAATTGAGATGAGTGAAGTTGGTAATTCTGGATTTATTTTAAGAAATAATATGGCTGCAAATCCTTATCAGTCTTTTTTTCAAGGCGCTTCTATTGCTGGTTTGGCGAATAAAAAATTTAATCAGTTTTTTGGTCAATCAAATTTTTTTGAAAAAAAATTATTCTTAAAATTCACTTATCAATTTGCTTATGATGCTTCGCAAATTAATGCTGGTTTTAACAATCAACAAAATCAATTGCTGGATTTGGCGATGTCTTACCAAAAACCAAATTATAATTTCACTTTTTCTGTCGGAAAATTAAATGAGTTTGGTCAAAATATGCTAAACAGCCAAAGCCTTGGTGCCTTTGCCTCTGGTTCTGATTCTGCAAAAACTTCTTATTTTAAAATTTCTGCAATTTATAATTTATCTAAAAACTTTACTTTATTTAGCTTTGCGTCAGAAGGAATTTCTGAAATTAAAGGCAATCAATTAGGAATTTTTCAGAATTTTAATGACATAAAAAGCAGAAGTGCAGGGCTGGGTGTGATTTATAATGATTTATTTAATGGCAAAATTGGAATTTCTTATGTCGAGCCTTTGAGAGTTTATCATGGCAGTGTCAATATGAATATTCCGACGGGAAGAGATATTGCTGGAAATGTTCTAACTTCCAAAGCTACAGCATCATTGGTTCCACAAGGGAAGGAAAAAGATTTAGAAATTTTTTATAGCAAAGAATTAAAAAAATTCGCAACGATAAATTTTAATTTTTTAACACAAAAACAAGCAGGAAATTTTAAAAATATGAAAAATGGCTATCTTGGCTGGGTAAGTTATAATCTAAATTTCTAAATTAAGAAAAACTGCTTCCATCTTAGAAATTGCTTCTTTGATATGTTTTTTTTCAATGATTAGTGGAGGCAAAATACGAATTACATTATTTCCAGCAGGAATCGTAAGCAATCCAGCGGAAATGAATTTGTCAACTAACTGATTAATTTCAATTTTGTCATTAATTTTAATTCCGAGCATCAAGCCAACGCCGCGAACTTCATCGATAATTTCTGGAAACTTTTGCTGCAGATTTTTTAATTCACTTTTTAACTCTTCACCTCTTTGGCTGACTTTATTTAAAAAGCCATTTTGTAAAATAACGTCTAAAACTGCATTAGCTGTTGCCATTGCAAGCGGGTTTCCGCCATAAGTTGTGCCGTGAACGCCTAAAGTCATGCCAGAAGCAGCATTTTTGGTTGCAAGGCAGGCGCCCAAAGGAAAGCCCCCAGCAATTGCTTTGGCAGTTGCAATTAAATCTGGTTGAACTTCATAATGTTCATAAGCAAATAATTTGCCAACTCTTCCCATGCCACATTGAACTTCATCGAAAGCTAGAAGAATTTGATGTTGATTGGCAAGCTGTCTAAGTTCGGCAAGAAATTTTTTGTCAGAAACGCGGATTCCTTCTTCGCCTTGAATTGGTTCGATTAAAATGCCTGCGGTATTTTCTGTAATTGCATTTTTTACCGCTTCAATATTTCCGAATTCAACATTGTCAAAACCTTCTAATCTTGGTTCAAATCCTTCGATATATTTAGGTTTTCCAGCAGCGGAAATTGTTGCGATAGTACGGCCGTGAAAGGCGCCAGTGAAGGTTATGATGCGGTTTTTATGAGCTTGGTTTTTTACATAAAAATGGCGACGAATCATTTTGATTACACATTCCAAGCTTTCAGCGCCTGAGTTGCAGAAGAAAACGTAATCAGCAAAAGTGTTGGAAGTTAATTTTTCAGCGTAATTGTTTAATTCATTGCCGTTGTAAATATTAGAAACATGCCACAATTTTTTTGCTTGAGTGGTTAAAGCTTTAACTAATTTTGGATGGCAGTGTCCAAGGGCATTCACAGCAATTCCAGCACCAAAATCTAAATATTTTTTTCCTTCAGAAAAAAGATACATTCCTTTGCCATGAGAAAAAGTGATATTGAATCTTTTGTGAACTGGAAGAAGTTTTTCGCTGGTTACCATGTTAAAATTAAAATAAATGGTTGAAATAGAAGGGCCTGCTTGTCTAAATTAGAATATTTTTGCTAATTATCCATTAAAATTATGGCTGATTTTTTGGGAATTGTGCGTTTAATGATTAGACCGAGCTTTTTCCAACCATTAAATGTACAATCTTTGATTTTTTGGTAATCATCCATTAACTATCGCATTTCTTGCCAGTTGGTCGGCGATTTCGTTATAGTGATTTCCGTTGTGGCCTTTAACCCAAATCCAGTCTATTTGGTGTTTTGTAACTTCCAAGTGCAGCTCTTGCCAAAGCTCGACATTTTTGATGGGTTTGCGATTGGCGCCTTTCCAGCCGTTTTTTTTCCAAGAAAAAATCCATTTGGTAATGCCGTCTTTGACATATTGACTGTCGGTATAAATTATCACTGCAGAGGGTTTTTTTAAAAGCTTCAAAGATTCAATAACCGCTTGCAATTCCATGCGATTATTAGTGGTTTGTTTTTCGTAACCAGAAATTTCTTTGCGATGTTCGTTATAAAGCAAAACTGCTCCCCATCCGCCTGGTCCGGGGTTTCCGCTGCAAGCTCCGTCGGTGTAGATTTCGATTTTTGATTCTGCTTTCATTAGGTTTTTGATAGGGTTTGAAGCCTTTCTATTGCTGATTCCATAGCTTTTTTAAAAACATCTTGCAGGGGATAATGTTTGATAACATCAATTGCTGCTTCAGTGGTTCCACCCTTAGAGGTGACTGAATCGCGAAGTTGCAAGAAAGTTAAATCAGAATTGCAAGACATCAAGCTAGAGCCTAGGAACAAGGTTTTAACCAGTTCTTTTGATTCTTCTTCGCCTAGGCCAAATGAAATTGAAATTTTATAAAACATTTCTTGCAGAAGGAAGATATAAGCTGGTCCAGAGCCGAAAATTGCGGTTATTACGTCAAAATAGCTTTCATTTTCTAGCTCTAAAGCAATGCCAAAATGTTTGAAAATTTTTTCTATGCCGCTTAATTCTGTTTTGGTTAAGTTTTGATTTGCAATAAAAGCTGTAATGCCTTGAGATTCTTGAACTGGCAAGTTTGGCATGGTGCGGATTATTTTGGCATTTTCACCAAAAATTTTGCTAAAAAATTCTAAATTTTTACCTGCCAAAATTGAGATAAAAATGGTGTTTTGATGAAAAATTTTAGCTTTAGCAAATTCTTGTAAAATTTCTGCGGAATTTTGTGGTTTAATCGCGATAAAAACAATGTCAGCTTTATAGCCAGAAGGAAGATCTGCAGTGCTTTTGTAATAGTCTAATTTTGCGATTTTATCATTTTCAGATCGTTTAATAATTTTAATTTGTTTTGCCTGAAATTTTTGCTCGAGCAAGTTTTTAACCAAAGCAGAACCCATTTTTCCGCAACCAAAAAAGAGAATGTTTTTCATGAGTTCTACAATTTAAAATTATGCTTTGCGATCCGCAATCATTTGTTTGATTGAACCAATTGCCTTTGCTGGGTTTAAACCTTTAGGGCAAGTGTTGGTGCAATTCATGATGGTGTGGCAACGATAAAGTTTGAATGGATCTTCTAAAGCATCAAGCCTTTCATCAGTTGCTTCATCACGAGAATCAACAATCCAGCGATATGATTGCAACAAAGTAGCAGGCCCTAAATATTTGTCGCCGTTCCACCAATAGCTTGGGCAGGAAGTTGAGCAACAAGCGCATAAAATACATTCATAAAGGCCATCAAGTTTTTCCCTTTCTTCAGGGCTTTGCAATCTTTCTTTATTTGGATTGATTGGCTCTTCAGCTTGCAGCCAAGGTTTTACTGAACGATATTGATCATAAAAATGAGTAAGATCAGGAACTAAATCTTTCACCACTGGCATGTGTGGAAGTGGATAGATTTTGATTGTTTTGCTGCTGCAGTCAGAAACTGCTTTAGTGCAGGCGAGGGTGTTAGTTCCGTCAATGTTCATTGCGCAAGAACCACAGATTCCTTCGCGGCATGATCTTCTGAAAGTGACAGTGCTGTCATGCTCTGATTTAATTTTAATCAATGCATCAAGAACCATTGGCCCGCATTCATCCATGTCGATTTCAAAACGATCGATATAAGGATTTTTTTCATCCTCAGGATTATAACGATAAACTTCAAAAACTTTTACATTTTTTGCGCCGTCCTTTGCTTTAAAGGTTTTTCCAGCTTGTTTATCAATTTTTGAATTTTGTGGAAGTGTAAATTCTGCCATTTTATTTTTTATTTCATTTATTAATAAACACGTTTTTTCGGTGGAAAAGCCTGAACATCGTTAGTTAGTGGTTTTAACACCACCTCACGATAGTCAAGTTTAACATTTCCTTTGTGGTCAAGCCAAGCGATTGTGTGCTTTAGCCAATTTTCGTCATCACGGTCTTTATAATCGTCACGAGCGTGTGCACCACGGCTTTCTTTGCGATTTAAGGCGCCAGTGATTGTGACCAAAGCTTGAGTTCTTAGGTTGTCTAATTCTAGAGATTCAACCAAGTCGCTGTTCCAAATTAAATTGCGATCAGAAATTTTAAGATCGCTGAATTGATTATAAATGTCGTGCATTTTTGCCACACCTTCTTGTAAAGACTTTTCAGTTCTAAACACTGCGGCGTGAGATTGCATGCATTTTTGCATTTTTAATCTTAAATCTGCAGTTGGAGATGAGCCATTGGCATTTCTGATTTTGTCAAGCCTTGCCACACCTTCTTCGCCAGCATTGTTATTTTTAAATTCTTTGTGAGGTGAATTTGGTTTGATAACTTCAGCGGCTCTGATTGCAGCGGCGCGTCCAAACACAACCAAATCAAGCAGAGAGTTTGAACCCACGCGATTTGCACCGTGAACTGAAACGCAAGCAGCTTCACCAATTGCCATTAATCCTTGAACCACTTCGGTTTTGCCATTTTTTAAATTTACCACTTCACCTTTGAAATTGGTTGGAATTCCGCCCATGTTATAATGCACTGTTGGAAGCACAGGAATTGGCTGTTTGGTAACATCAACGCCAGCAAAAATTTTGGCAGTTTCAGAAATTCCCGGTAATCTTTCGTGCAGAATTTTTGGATCAAGATGATTTAAGTGAAGATAAATGTGATCTTTATTTGGGCCAACGCCGCGTCCAGCAATGATTTCCATGGTCATGGCGCGAGAAACCACGTCACGACTAGCAAGATCTTTAGCACTTGGCGCATATCTTTCCATGAATCTTTCGCCTTCAGAATTGACCAGATAGCCGCCTTCGCCACGCGCACCTTCAGTGATCAAACATCCAGAGCCATAAATTCCAGTAGGGTGAAATTGCACAAATTCCATATCTTGCAGTGGCAAGCCAGCACGTAAAATCATGGCGTTGCCGTCTCCCGTGCAAGTGTGAGCTGAAGTGGCGGAAAAATAAGCGCGACCATAACCACCAGTAGCAAGCACAACCATGTGAGCCTTGAAGCGATGCAATTTGCCATCAAGCAAAGACAAAGCAGTGACGCCGCGACAAACGCCGTCTTCCATGATTAAATCAAGAGCGAAATATTCGATAAAAAATTGTGCGCTGTGTTTTAAAGATTGTTGATAAAGAGTGTGCAAAATTGCGTGCCCGGTGCGATCAGCAGCGGCGCAAGTTCTTTGTGCAGGGCCTCCCTCACCAAAATTTTTGGTCATGCCGCCAAAAGGGCGTTGATAGATTTTTCCTTCTTTTGTTCGCGAGAATGGAACTCCGTAATGTTCAAGCTCGATGATTGCATCTGGAGCTTCGCGACACATATATTCAATGGCATCTTGGTCACCAAGCCAGTCAGAGCCTTTAACGGTGTCATACATATGCCAGCGCCAGTCATCTTCGCCCATGTTGCCCAAAGCGGCAGAAATTCCACCTTGTGCAGCAACGGTGTGTGAACGAGTCGGGAAAACTTTCGTAACACAGGCGGTTTTCAAACCTTTTTGTGCCATGCCAAAAGTTGCGCGAAGCCCAGCCCCACCAGCGCCAACCACCACAACATCAAATTCATGATCAATAATGTTATAATTTTTTATTTGTTTTTCTGACATTTCTTATCCGATTAAATGAAGTCTTATTATTGAAACAACTGCAGCAACTGCTGTTGCGGCAGAGATAAAATGCACTAACATAATGTAGAAATGCATTTTGGTTTTATTAGAAATATAATCTTCGATTATAACGCGCATGCCAAGCGAGCCGTGATAAAGTGAAGTTGTGATTAGCAAAATTCCCATGATGGCGTTGAATGGATAGGCAAAAAACACTGGCAAATATCCTTGCGGATCTTGCGCGATTTGAATGAAAGAAATCACCAACCAGATGATTAAAGGAAGCAGTGCAACCGCGCTGACTCTTTGTGAAAGCCAGTGATGTGCGCCAGTTTTGGTTGAAGGAGCGATTTTAGTTTTGTGCATAATTTATAGCAGTTTTAAGTATAATATGGTTCCAACAGTTAAGGCGGTAAAAATGATGGAAAGGGCGATTACCAAAAAGCCGTTAGTTTTGGCGGTTTCTTTGGTAAAGCCGATGCCGATGTCCCAGAATAAGTGGCGGATGCCGTTGCAGAAGTGGTAATATAGAGAAAAAATAATGCCAATTGCTGCAACAATAAAGAGATTATCCATGATTTGTTTCATTGGGCAGTCGCATGATTCTTCGGCTGAGATGTTGATTTGATAGGTGTAGTAAACGACATACCAACAAATTGCAACGATTGAGAAATATAAAACCACACCAGTAAAACGGTGAAGAATTGAGGTGAAGGAAAGGATGTTCCAACGGTATATATCAAGATGTGGAGAGGTTGGCCTCAGTTTTTTGTTTGATTTTTCGGTCATTAATTCTAACTAATTTGTTTGAAAAAATAATGAATTAATTTAGAACGACTTCTTATGTTTACAAGAATTTTTTAACAAAGGTGCAAAGGTGTCAGACACTTTTTATAGTAAAAGTGTCTGACACCTTTTATAAATATTATGATTAAAAAGCGGATTATTTTTGGACTTGGTTCAAATTTGAATGATAGAGAATTTTATCTTGATGAAGCAGTTAAACAATTGGTTTTTTGCTTGTCGCTTCAGAATGTGAGAAGATCAAAAATTTTTAAAAATCCAGCAATGTTGTTGCCTAATTCTCCTAAAGAATGGGATCGAGAATTTTTTAATATTGCAATTTCTGCTGATATTGATTTAGAGAAATTTGTGCCAGAAGAAATTTTAAGAATTACAAAAAAAATTGAAGCGAGTTTGGGGCGCAAGAAGCTTGAAAGATGGGCGCCAAGAGAAATTGACATTGATATTTTGATGATTGAAGATTTGGAAATAAAAATTGATGGTTTGCTGGAAATTCCTCATCCTGGATTGATCAAACGGGATTTTTTTATTAAAACTGTTAGTGAAATTGAACCGAATTTTTTGTCCTTGAAAAAGTGAGGATAATGATTAGATAGTTTGTTAGTGTTGTGCTGAGATTGTTGAAGCATGACACTGCAATATAAATTAAAAAATCTATGAATATCGAACGCTATACCGAAAAAGCACAATCACTTCTACAAAGCGCGCAAACTCTTGCGCTTGGAAGTGGTCATCAAAAACTTTTGCCAGAGCATCTTTTAGCTTCGATGCTTTCTGATCAAGATGGCATGACGGAAAAGCTGGTGAGTTTTTGTGATGGAAATATTGAAATTTTAAAAGCGGAAATTCAGCAAATTTTGAAAAAAATTCCTGCCGTTGAAGGAAGTGGTGCGGGCTCGGTTTCTATGTCGCAAGAGTTGGCGCGAGTTTTGCTTTTATCAGAAAAACTTTCTGATCAAAATTCTGATCAATTTGTTACTATCGAAAGATTGCTGCAGGCGATTTTAGAAGATGACAAAAATGAAGCGGCAAAGGCTTTGAAAATGGCAGGAGTTACTTCTTCAGCGCTGCGTACTGCAATTGTGAAGCTTAGGGCTGGAAGAAAGGCTGATTCTGCTTCGTCTGAAAGCACTTATCAAGCATTGTCAAAATATGCGCAAGATTTAACTAAAAGAGCGCGGGAAGGAAAAATTGATCCAGTTATTGGTCGTGATGAAGAAATTAGAAGGGCCATGCAGGTGTTGTCACGCCGCACTAAAAACAATCCAGTTTTAATTGGTCAACCCGGCGTTGGAAAAACCGCGATTGTTGAAGGATTGGCGCAAAGAATTGTTAATGGTGATGTTCCTGAAGCTTTGAAAGATAAAAAATTAATGGCGCTTGACATGGGCGCCTTGATTGCAGGGGCGAAATTTCGTGGTGAATTTGAAGAGCGTTTGAAAGCGGTTTTAAACGAAATTGAAAATAATGATGATATAATTTTATTTATTGACGAGTTGCATTTGTTGATTGGGGCTGGGAAAACTGAAGGGGCGATGGATGCTTCAAATTTGTTGAAACCAGCTTTGGCGCGAGGAAGCTTACACTGCGTTGGTGCGACAACTTTAGATGAATATCGCAAATATATTGAAAAAGATGCTGCTTTGGCAAGGCGTTTTCAGCCAGTTTACACGGAAGAGCCTTCGGTTGAAGACACTATTTCAATTTTGCGCGGCATTAAAGAAAAATATGAAGTGCATCATGGAATTAAAATTAAGGATTCCGCTTTGGTTGCAGCTGCTACACTTTCAGATCGCTATATTTCTGATCGTTTTTTGCCCGATAAAGCAATTGATTTGATTGATGAAGCTGCAAGTGCTTTGAAAATTGAAGTTGATTCAAAGCCAAGCGAGCTTGATGAAGCTGATCGCAAAATTATTCAGCTTAAAATTGAAGCAGAAGCGCTTAAAAAAGAAGATGATGAAGCTTCAAAAAAGCGTTTAGAAAATTTAAACGCGGAACTTTTAGTTTTGGAAAAAAAGTCTGCCGAGCTCACATCTTTGTGGCAAGCGGAAAAAATGAAGCTTACCAAAATTAACGAGCTAAAAGGAAAAATTGAACAAGCAAAATTTGAATTAGAAAAAGCGCAACGTGAAGGAAATCTTACTAAAGCTGGGGAATTGACTTACGGAAAAATTCCAGAAATGCAGAAAGAGCTTGCTTCGCTTGAAGGAACGGTGTCCCACAGCATGGTTCGTGAAACTGTGGTGGAAGATGATGTTGCGGCAATAATTTCTAAGGTTACGGGCATTCCTTTGGATAAAATTTTATCTGGTGAAAAAGATAAATTGTTGAAAATGGAAAATCTTTTGCGACAAAGAGTTGTGGGTCAAGACAATGCGCTTACAGCAATTGCCAATGCAGTGCGCAGGTCACGTGCGGGTTTGCAAGATGCAAATCGACCAATTGGATCGTTTCTATTCTTGGGGCCAACAGGGGTTGGAAAAACTGAAGTTTCAAAAGCTTTGGCAGAGTTTTTATTTGATGATGAAACGGCAATGCTTAGAATTGACATGAGTGAATTTATGGAAAAGCATGCGGTGGCGCGCTTGATTGGCGCCCCTCCCGGATATGTTGGTTATGAACAAGGCGGAGTTTTAACTGAAGCTGTTAGGCGCAGGCCATATCAAGTGATTTTATTTGATGAAGTTGAAAAAGCTCATCATGATGTGTTTAATGTGTTGCTGCAAGTGTTGGATGACGGCAGATTAACGGATTCGCAAGGGCATGTGGTTAATTTTACTAATACGATAATCATTTTAACTTCCAATCTTGGTTCGCAATTTTTGAACATTGATGAAGAGGAAGAAAATTATGCGAAATTGAAAAAAGAAGCGGATTCTAAAGTTATGGAAGCAGTGCGCGGGCATTTTCGACCAGAATTTTTGAATCGTATTGATGAGATCATAATTTTTAACAAACTTTCTCGCACTGACATGGAAGGCATTGTGAAGGTGCAGTTTGCAAGGCTGTCAAAAAGATTGTTGATTAAAAATATTGCAATTAAGTTGGATGATAGTGCTGGGCATTATTTTGCAACTAAAGGATATGATTCGCTTTATGGTGCAAGACCACTAAAAAGGCTGATGCAGCGTGAGTTAGAAAATGTTTTGGCGGAAAAAATTTTGAGGGGCGAAATTTTGGAAGGACAAGAAGTTAAGGTTGCGGCGGATCATGGGGAATTGAAGATTTTTGTGAAATAATTTGGTTATTCATACTTGATAGGCATGAACCTATGGGCGGAGTTACAAACTCCGCCCAGCATTGGGTTGAAGTTTTGAAAAGGGGCCAGGCTACTTTTAAGTTTAAAAGTAGCCTGGCCCCTTTTCTTATGCCGCCTGGATGTTCATTCCAACCTTGTTTTAAAAGGGGCTGGGCCACTTTTCAATATTCAACTCCCAAAAAATAAAGACCACAAGATGGAGCGTTGGGGCCGGATTTGGTGCGGTCTTTTGCTTCTAGAATTTCTTTTACTTGTGTGATTGAAAATTTGCCAAGCCCAACAAAAACAAGGGTCCCCACGATGTTTCTAACCATGTGATGAAGGAATGATTTGGCAAAAAATTCAATTTGAATTTCATGGTTAATTTTTTTGATAGTAATTTTATCTAAGGTTCGAATTGCTGAAGAAGCTTGACATTCAGCGTCGCGAAAAGAAGAAAAATCATGTTGTCCGATTAAAAATTCTGCTGCTTTTTTCATTGCCTCAAGATCAAGATTTTGAGCAACATGCCAAGCATGATTTTTGTCGATGGTTAAAAAAGTGCGGCGATTGATGATTTTATAGCGGTAAGAGCGTTGTTTGCTGTCAAAGCGGGCGTGAAAATTTTGATTTACCCATTCGCATTTTAAAATGGCAACATTTTCTTCGCGCAAATAATGATTTAAACCATCAATAATTTTATATGGTTCAAAAAGTTTTTGCAGATCAAAGTGAACGACTTGTCCAAGGGCGTGAACTCCAGCATCAGTGCGACCAGAGGCGAAAATTTTTACTGATTCTTGTGTCATTTTAAAAATTGCATTTTCTAAAACTTCTTCGATTGATTTTGTTGCAATGTCAGATTGTTTCTGAAAGCCGCAATAAGCCGTTCCGTCATATTCAATTGTGAGTTTATAGCGCTGCATTTTACTTAAAGGTTTCTTGATAAGTGAGAATATTCCTTGCTTTTACCAGTTGATAAATAGCCATTTTCTTGATTGTAAAAAAAATCAAACAAGCTTTCAAGGCCTGATTTTGCTGCAGCAATCAAGATTTGTATTTCTTCATTATTTTTACAAATTTTTCTAATTTCACTAGCTTTGGAAGAGGAAAGTTCCCAATAATTAATTGATTTAATTTGATTTGCAGAAAGGTTATTTAATTTGGCGTCAATAACTCCTTCAATTAAGGCTAGAGCAGCGATAGTAAGCTGTGGTTCAAGCCCAGATAAAACTTCTTTATTGCTTGGTGCATAGCCAGTTTTATAATCATAAATCTCAGCAAAATTATTTTGATCAATTGTGATGCGATCAATTTTTCCGCTAATTAAAGTTTGGTGAAAGTTAAGTTTTACAGGCACTTCGAGATGATTCTGTAAATTTTTTAAATCATTATTTTTTAAAATAAAATCTGTAAAGATCTGCTCAAATTTTGGCCACCACACCAGTTTTGCTTCTTTTTCAAGGAAATAATTTTCAAAAATTTTCTCAAATTGATTAAAATTAGGATTTCTAACATATTCCTCCAAAGCCTTGTGAACAAAGCTTCCAAACTCTGCATAAGAGCTTTCAACATCAATTTCTTCTAGTTCTTTTAATTGCAGAATTTTTTTGGCATAAATTGCATAAGGGTCAGAAATTAATTTTGAAATTTCAGTTATAGAAAATTTTTGTGGACGAAATTTAAGTTCAGGTTTTGGGTTGTAAAGTTCTATGTTTATTGGGTTAGAAGAATTTATTTTTTCTAATTTAGAAAAGAAATTCTCGCCATAATTTAAATTTATTTTCAGTTCTTTACAAAGAGTTATAAATTTTAGCCAAAAAACTGATGCAATTATAGGAGCGCCATTTTTAGATTTTGAGCGGCTTAAAACCACTTTCTGATTTGATAAATAATTACAGAAATTATAACAGTTTTGACCAATTTTTTTTAAAGAATGGTTAATTCCTAAATCTTTTTTGATTTTTTTGCCAAGCCAATTTTCCGCTTCAATTTCTGGAAATTCTCCATCATTAAGTGATGCAACAATAACTAAATCATAATTTAAAAGGCGCGCTTCAATGTTTGATAAAATTTGAATTGCAGCATTAGGGTTTCCTTTTTCAAAAAAACTTATTTGGGATAATAGAAGTTTAAAAAAATTGACCAAATTTTTTACGTCAATTTCAATTTCTTTTTGTGATTTTAATTTTTCAAAAAATTCGAATAATTCAACTTGGGCATTCTCTTGCTGCAACAGCTCAAACCAGCTTTGGTCAGTTAAACTTTCAGCAATTTTGATTAAATTTTTAGTAAATTCAGTTAAATAAATTTTAGCAAATTTTGGATGAGGCGCAGAAAAATAGGCTTCAGAAAAATTTTTAAAAAAAGTTGATAATTGTTCATCTTTTAAAGATTTTATTTTAGCTTCAATTCCTTTAAAAGCTTGATCTTGTCGTGGTTTTCTTAAAATTTTAATTTCAAATTCGCTAATAAGTTTTTTATCTTTAGAAAAAACACAAAGTGGATGCTTTAGCAAAGCAAGCAAATTGGCAGAGCTAAATTCATTTTGCAGATTTAAAATTAGCAGTAAGAAATTAACTAGCTTGGAATTAAAAATTCCTAAATTTCGGCTGTCGTTAAAAGCAAGATTAGAGTTTTGCAATTCAAGTTTTAAGAGCTCTAAAAGCTTGTCATTGTTAGAAATTATTGCAGATTTTTTATTTTTATTTTCCGCTAAAATTAGTGCAATAATTTTAGCTTCTTCGATTTCGCTTTTAGCTTCAATTAAGCAAAAATTATTTTCCAAATCTGCTGAAATAGTTTTATGATCTAAAAAATTGCTAACTGCTTTCCAAGAGCTGATTTCTTGGCTTGGAATGGTCATGGTTTTTAGAAACTTTTGCCTTTCAGAGTTGCTTAAACATAAATTTTCTGCAGTAAGATTGATGACATCAGATTTTTCTAAAAATTCTAATAATTTGTGCAGAAGAAATTGAGGATGATTTTCTTGGTCAAATTTTTCGTTTTTATATCCATGCAAAATAACATAGCCATTGCTTTGACTCGAAATTGCTTTAATTAATTTTTTGCTAGAGGAAATGCTTCCGGTTGATCCGGCAATGATGATTGGATTTTTTGAGCCCTTCTGATTTAAAGATTCAACGAATTTGTGAATAATGAAATTTTGGTTAGAAATTAAAATATTTTTTTTAAGTAAAGAATTTTTAAATTGAACATAAAAATTTTTCAAAAATTCTAAAGTTAATTGGCGATGTTTTGAAAGATTTGAATCGTCAATTTCGTTTAGAACATCAAGGTTTAACTCGGATTTTTCAATTTCTTCAAAAAGATTTTTTAAATGCAGGGCAATTTTAAAGCTTTGGTAAGAGTCTAAATTTTCACCGAAAGTGGTTAATTTTTGAATTTCTAGGCTTAATAAAAAAAGATATTCAATAGGGTTTGGTTGCTTGATTTGCAAGAGTTCATTAATTAGTTCTTGGTCGTTGAAATCGAAAAAATCTTCGTAAGAAATGTCAGAAATTGCTTTGATTTTTGGTAAAATAAAATTTTTTTTCTTATTTAGAAATAATTCATGCAACTCGCGACAAGCTCTGCGATTGGGCAAAAAGATTTTTACGTTACTGATTTCTTGATCGAATTTTTTTTCTAGCCAAGCAAATAAAGATTCAAAAAAATGATAATTAGCAGGGATATTAAAAATGTTGCTGGTTTGAGACATTAAATTGCTTGTAAATTCTGGGTTTAGATGAGAAAATAGAGTTTATATTTCACTAATAGTTTAAATTATTTTTTTTGCAATGAAAGTAATAGTTTTAGGTGCTGGAGTTGTTGGCGTTACTACTGCATATTTTCTTGCTAAAGCTGGGCATCAAGTTGTGGTGTTGGAAAAAAACGCTGCACCAGCTTTAGGTTGTTCAAAGGCAAATGGCGGGCAATTGAGTTATTCTCACGTGGAAACTTGGGCTGCTTCTGCCTCGCTTTTGTCAATTATAAAATCAGCTTTTTTGCCAAAATCTTTTTTGTCGCTTTCAAGTTTTATTGATCATAATTCTTTAAAATGGTTTTTTGAATTTTGTCAAAATTCTACTAAAGAAAAATCTTATCAAAACAGCAAAAAACTCTTTGAGCTTGCGCTTCTAAGCAGAAGCATCATGCAAGAAATAATCAAAAATGAAAATATTAGTTTTAATTATCAAAATCGTGGAATTTTACATTTTTATCGCAGCCAAAAAAAGCTTGATAAAGCGGTCAAAGAAGCAAATTTTTATAAATTTGATGGATTAGATTTTGAAGTTTTAAGCCCTTTGGAATGCATTAATAA
>CAZOKU010000014.1:0-30531 GCA_964580715.1 uncultured Rhizobium sp.
GCATTGGAGACTCTGCCCAGCGCCTGAGAGGAAGCATGATTTTAAAAAATTAGTAAATAACATTAATAAAATGAGCAGAAAATATTTCGGAACTGATGGCATTCGCGGTACGGCGAATAAATTTCCAATGACAGCAGAAATTGCATTGAAAGTTGGAATGGCGGTTGGGGCAAAGTTTACTGATGGCAATCATCGCCACCGCGTGGTGATTGGAAAAGACACGCGCCTTTCGGGATATGTGATTGAAAGCGCCCTCACCTCTGGCCTTGCTGCTGTTGGCATGGATGTGTTTTTGGTTGGACCAGTTCCAACTCCTGCAGTTTCGATGCTTACAAAATCGCTGCGCGCGGATATTGGAATTATGATTTCAGCATCGCATAATCCTTTTTGCGACAATGGAATAAAAATTTTTAATCGTGACGGACACAAGCTGGATGATCTTTTGGAAGCCGAAATTGAAAAGCTAATTGATGGTGATATAACGCCTTATCTTGCTAGTGCTAAAAATTTTGGTCGGGTGAGAAGGCTTGATGATGCTAAAGGAAGATATATTGAATTTGTTAAAAATTCTTTTCCCAAAGATAAAAATTTGAATGGATTAAAAGTTGTTGTAGATTGCGCAAATGGCGCTGCTTACTCGATTGCGCCGACTATTTTTCGTGAACTTGGTGCGGATGTCGTTGAAATTGGAGTTGAGCCAAATGGCTTTAACATCAATGAAGGCTGTGGCTCAACACATCCAGAATTATTATGTCAAAAAGTTTTGGAACTCAAAGCAGATGTAGGATTGGCGCTTGACGGCGATGCAGATCGCTTGCTGGTGGTTGATGAAAAAGGATCCGCAATTAACGGCGATAAAATCATCGCTTTGATTGCAGAAAAGCTGCATAATGAAGGAAAATTGAAAAAAGACACCGTGGTGATCACGCAAATGTCAAATTTGGCGCTGGAAAAATATCTCAGATATATTGGCATTTCAACAGTACGCGCCAAAGTTGGTGATCGTTATGTTTTGGAAGAAATGAAAAAATTGAAATGCAATTTTGGTGGCGAGCAATCAGGGCACATTGTTTTGGCGGATTATTCCACCACTGGCGATGGCTTAATCGCCGCGCTGCAAGTTTTGTCTTTTATTTGTGAATTAAAAAAACCAGCGAGTGAAGTTTTAAACCCTTTTGAACTAGCGCCACAAATATTAAAAAACTTACGCTTTGAAGCTGGTCTTGATAATCCGTTAGAGAAACCTGCCGTTAAAGATTTTATCGAACAAAAATCACAAGAACTTGGCAAAAATGGCCGAATTTTAGTTAGAAAATCAGGAACTGAAAACCTAATCCGCGTGATGGTTGAAGGTGATAATAACGCTCAGATCAATAAAATCGCGGATGAAATTGTCACCAAAATAAAAGAATAAAGGCGCTGTTACAGAGTAAGATATTTTGAATAGCTAACCATTGATGTTATATTTCTTCATCAAATATTTTTCGATTGCTTGTCTTTCGTAATCTTGTAAAACATTGTTGAAAATGATAACTTCAGCAACGTAACCAGTCCAGAAGGCGCTCCAAGTTCCGCCACCTACAGTGAATTTTGATGAAGTGGAAGCATTAAAGTTTTTCAGCATTGTAACTCCGCTTGAATTTGACAAAGCTTGCGATGTTCCATTTACATATAGAGCAGAGTTTGATCCGTCATAGCTTCCCGACCCAACTTCTAAATTAGAACTAAAGGCAGCTGAAGATTGCACATCAGTAACTCCTAAAAACACGATTTCTCGATAATTTGTGGAACTTCCATATTTTCTATAACTCCATCCAGCAGATCCAGTGCCGTCGGTATAGCCATTGGCAATCACTGGATCATAACCAGTTGATGTTGGATTTGCAATTTTAGATACTACAAAAAATGTAAAATTAGAAGAATTAATTACGTTTCCTGCTAAATAAGTTGTGCCATTAAAATAAATTGCTGGTAAACCGTTGGCAGCTCTTTTGCTGTAGATAACTGCACTGTCATTTTCCGCTCTGCTTAAATCATTTTTTTCACTAGCTTGCGAATTGTTGTCATACCAAGTGGTGATGTTTGATCCGTCTTTGGCTTCTGAGGTTTTAAAACTTTCTTCTTTGGTTGATTCAATCCACAAAACTAGGCCGTTAATGCTGGCAACTGGTGAAGAATTTGTGAGTGATCTTGCGCTGTTTATTTTATAGCGATCTAACATTTTTAAACCCTGCGCAATGCCTACGATGATTAATCCAACCAACAACATCACTATAGACATTTCAACGAGGGAGAAAGCTTGAGATTTTTTCATGTCTTTAAGATTTTAATTTTGTTTTTGGTAGAAAAAAATTATTATACTGCCAAAAATAAGTGACATTAAAGAGCCAATCAGAATAGCAATTTTTGCATGATTAAGTTTATCTGTTTGTAAAGCAAGCTCGGAAATAAATAAACTCATGGTAAAACCAATTCCAGAAAAAATCGCAACTCCATAAAATTGCCTCCAATTAGTGGTACGAGGCAAATTGCAGATTTTTGTTTTTACCAAAAAAAATGCTGTTAGCATGATGCCCAGCTGTTTTCCTAAAAATAATCCGAGTGCAATTCCAAGAAATAATGAATTAAATAAAACTTCTGTAGAAAAATTTTGTAGCGGCACAAAAGAATTGGCAAAGGCAAATATTGGTAAAATAAAAAAATTAACTGTAGGAGAAATTTGATGTGCTATTTTAGAAATTATTTTAAGCGGAAAAAACATTGCCAAAACAAAGCCAGCAAGACTTGCGTGAATTCCTGAATTTAGAATTGACATCCATAAAATTATTCCAAACAAAAGATATAAAAAAATATTTTCAGAATTTTTATAATTTAAGAAAAGCAGTGCTAGCAAAATCAGCGGCGTCAGGAAATTGAAGGAAATTTGCCCCGAATAAAAAAACACAATTATTAAAATCGCAAGCAGATCGTCAATTATGGCAAGAGCGACAAGAAAAACTTTGGCAGCGTTAGAAATTTTTTTGCCGAAAAAAGAAATCACACCATAAGCAAAAGCAATGTCGGTGGCACTTGGAATTGCAAAGCCGCGGAAATTTTCTGGATGATTAAAATTAAAATAAAAAAACACCAGCATCGGAAAAACCATGCCGCCAAAAGCTGTGACTAGTGGAAAGATCAGTTTTTTCTTGCTTGAAAGCTCACCAATTAAAATTTCTTTTTTTAATTCACATCCAACCAATAGAAAAAATATCGCCATCAATCCGTCATTGATCCAATTTTTAATTGTTAAATCGTAAGAAAAATTAAGAAAATTTATTGGAAAGTTGATAGAAAAAAAATCTTGATATATGGATGAATTGCCTGAATTAGCGATTAGCAAAGCAAAAATTGTTACTAAAAATAATATTAACCCGACGGAAAATTCTGATTTAAAAAAAATTTTTATTAGGTTTTTTGGCATTGTTTAATGTTTAATAAAATTTATAAAAAAAAGGGGTCTGACCCCTTTTTTTTATATTTTAAAATCAGCGCCAAGATAAACTTCCCGAACCTTTCCATGCTCGACGATTTCTTCTTTGGTTCCTGAAGTTAAAACCATTCCATCATAAATTATGTAAGCGCGGTCAACAATTGAAAGGGTTTCTCGCACATTATGATCGGTGATTAACACGCCAATTCCGCGACTTTTTAAATGAGTAACCATTTTGCGAATGTCATTAACCGCAATTGGATCAACGCCTGCAAAAGGCTCGTCAAGCAAGATAAAAGATGGATTATTAGCCAAAGCACGGGCAATTTCAACCCTTCGCCTTTCACCACCCGAAAGCGATAATGCGTGAGATTTTCTGATGTGAGTAATAGAAAATTCACTTAAAAGCTGTTCTAAACGTTCTTTGCGTTTTTCTAAATTTGGCTCAACAATTTCCAAAATAGAATAAATGTTTTCTTCAACATTCATGCCGCGAAAAATCGAAGCTTCTTGCGGAAGATAACCAACGCCCAAGCGCGCGCGTTGATAAATTGGCATGTGAGTTATTTCCAGCTGATCAATAAAAATGTTGCCCGAAGTAACTGGAACCAAACCCACCACCATATAAAAACAAGTGGTTTTACCAGCACCATTAGGCCCCAGCAATCCAACCACCTCGCCTTGCTTGATTTGAATGCTCACATCACGCAAAACCTGCTTCTTGCCATAACTTTTGCTTAAATTTTGTACGCTAAGAATTTTTTCCATTAATTTTTATCTTTTTTAACTTTTTGTTCTTTTGCATCATCACCAATTATCACGACAACTCTTTGATCGCCGCCGTTTCCAGTGATTGAGCTTTCCTCTTTTTTGCCAACAAAATTTCCTTTTTTCTTGGTTAAATCATAAATAAATTTTTCACCACTAGCAATTGAAGTTCCGTTATTTACCACGACATTTTGTTCCAAAACAAAAATATTTTCTTTCGGATAATAATGGCCAATATTGCCACTGCCAATAAATTCTTGGCTAAAAATTCGCACATTTTTTTCTGCATCAATTTTTTCTAACTCGGTTTTTTTTCCGCCAGCTCCATTGTTCACTTCATGATAGAACACTTTCATTTTTTCCGCAAGCAAACTGTCATCTTCTTTTTCCACTACAACATTACCAAAAAAATCCATAATTTGTGATTTTCGCTTGATGTCAATCACATCAGATCTTATTCTAGTCGGAGCTTCTGCTTTAGCATTAGCATCCGTGCAAATAAAGGATTTATCTATGACCAAGAAAAAAACGCACAAAAAAATTACGCGAAAAAATTTTTTAAAAAAAATCAATAAGTCAGATTTAAAACGTTTCACTTTGGTTGGTATTATTTGTGTGGCCGTAATTGCAATAATTTTACAGGCACCACATTTTATTGACTCAAGGGAAATTTTGCATTTTAACAAAGATCCCAAAAACTACAATCTAAAACTACAAATCTTTAATCAAAAAGAAAAGAAAATAGCAGAATTTATGGTTGCCGTTGCTGATGATGACGAAAAAAGACTTTATGGACTTATGAATTTAAAGCATCTGCCCCAAAATCAGGGCATGGTTTTCCCCTTTTTGGTTAGCCAACATGTTTATATGTGGATGAAAAACACCAAAATTCCGCTAGATATGATCTTTATTGACAGTGACGATAAAATTGCTTATATTTTTCCAGATGCACAACCTAATTCAATTGAGGTTATTTCTTCACAAGTTCCAGTTAAAAAAGTTTTAGAAATTAATGCTGGTTTGGCGGAAAAATTTGGAATAAAAGTTGGGCAGGTTATTAAAACATCCTCTGCTGAAAATATAAAATGAAATTTTTTACAATAAAAAATAAAATTCTTCCAAACCTAGAAGGAGAAGAAAATGCTGATTTTTATCAGTTTTTAAAACAGTCACAAAAAACAAATCTGAGTGAAGAAGTTAATAAAACTGTTTCTGAAATCATCACCCATGTTAAAAATAATGGTGATGAGGCGCTGATTGCTTATTCCAATCAATTTGATAAAAGCAGTTTTTCTGAAGGTGCAGATTTGCTGGTTACACAAAAAGATTTTTCTGATGCAGAAAAATCTCTGGACAAAGAGGTTAAAGAAGCTTTGAAATTGGCTTATCGCCGTATTTTTTCATATCACAAAAAACAATTGCCTAGCGATTTTTATTTTACCGACTCGTTTGGAGTTGAACTTGGAAATTCTTGGCGCGCCATTGAGTCAGTTGGAATTTACGTTCCAGGGGGAACAGCCTCTTATCCAAGCTCGGTTTTAATGTCGGCAATTCCCGCACTTGTTGCTGGTGTTAATCAAATCAGCATCTGTGCCCCAAGTACTGCAGGAAAGCTTAACCCGGCAGTTTTATATGCAGCGAAAATTTGTGAAATAGAAAAAATTTATAAAATTGGCGGAGCACAAGCAATTGCAGCAATGGCATATGGCACTAAAACAGTTGCAAAGGTCAATAAAATTGTTGGACCGGGAAACGCTTATGTTGCATGTGCAAAAAAACATTTATTTGGCGAAGTTGGAATTGACATGATTGCAGGACCAACCGACATCACAATCATTGCTGATGAATCTTGCAAAGCGCCTTGGGTTGCAGCAGATGCGCTTTCACAGCTTGAGCACGGCCCTGATTCTAAAGCAATTATAATTGTTGATAATGAAAATTTTGCACAAAACATTTTCAAAGAAATCAACGAACTCGCAAAAAGCTTACCGCGCTTTTCTATCATTTGCGAAAGTTTAAAAAATTCCGCAATTTTAATCATTGAAAACCTTGATGATGCTGTTCATTTGGCAAATTTTATTGCGCCAGAACATCTTGAAATTGCAACGCAAAATTCTAAAAAACTCGTACATAAAATTAAAAATGCTGGGGCAATATTTTTAGGAAACCACACCCCCGAAAGCATTGGCGATTATGTTGCTGGGCCAAGCCACACGCTGCCAACTGAAGGAACTGCTAAATTTTCGAGTGGTTTATCCGTTTTTGATTTTTTAAAAAGAATTTCGCTAATTTCTTGCAACAAAAAATCATTTACAACACTTGCAAAATCAACTGCCACTTTGGCTGAATGTGAAAATTTACATGCTCATAAATTAAGTATTGAAATTCGTAAATCATGAAAAAAATTTTTTGGCTTATTATAATTGCAACAATTTCTTTTTCTTGCGCCAAGAAAAAAGAAGAAAAACATAATGTAGAAATTGACTATCTTCACGCCTTGAAGCTGCTGAAAAACAAGGACTATACTCAAGCTGCAGAAGCATTTGAAAAAATTGATGGTGAATATCCATTTTCAAAATGGGCGGCAAAATCACAAACTATGGCAGTTTATGCCAGATATAAATCGGAAGAATATGATAAATTGTTGCAAGTTGCAGATGATTTTATTCGCTTGAATCCTGCAAATGAGTATGTTCCTTATGTGATGTATATGAAGGGGTTGTCATATTACAATCAAATTCCCGGAATTAAGCGCGCTCAAGACAACACACAACAAGCATCTTTTGTTTTTCGTGAACTTATTGCGCGTTTTCCAACAACTGATTATGCGCTGGATGCCAAAGAAAAATTACCAAGAATTGATGAAAATTTGGCTGGTGCAAAAATGTCGATTGGACGCTATCAAATTCAACAAAACAATTATATTGGTGCAATCAACAATTTTTATGAAGTTGCTGATCGCTATCGCAACACCAAACAAGCACCTGAAGCCTATTTTCGAATCAGCGAAATTTACTATAAAATTGGCCTAAAAGAACAAGGCAGCAAAGTTTATTCGATCATGAAGGAAATCTATCCAGACAATGAATGGACAAAGCTTGGTGAAAAATTTGAAGGGTTATGATTAATCTGGGCGAAAAACATATCTGGCTTCCTTACACCCAAATGCAAAATCACCTGCCACAGCTTGAGGTTTCTTACACTAAAGGCTCAAAAATTTTTTTGAAAAATGGCAAAGTTTTAATCGACGGAATTTCTTCTTGGTGGAGCGTGGCACACGGTTATAATCACCCTCACCTTGCAAAAGAAATTGCCAAACAATTAAAAATTTTGCCACACATCATGATGGCAGGATTTGCCGCTGAACAAACCTATAAACTGGCCTATCGCCTTCATAAATTTAGCAAAATGGATCGAGTTTTCTTCTCAGATTCAGGTTCCACAGCAATTGAAGTGGCAATGAAAATTGCTTGGCAATTTCATATTAATCAAAAAAATCCGCAAAAAACAAAATTTATTTCTTTTAAAGATTCTTACCACGGTGACACTACGGGCGCAATGTCTTTAGCTGATCTTGGTGGTGGAATGCATAAAAAATTCTCGGAAATTTTGATGAAAAATTTCTGTTTAAAAATTCCACAAAATGAAAATGAATTAGATGAGTTTGAAAATTTTGTTAAAGAAAAACAAAATATTTTAGCTGGAATTTTTATCGAACCATTGGTGCAGTGTGCTGGCGGCATGAAGTTTCACTCTGCAAAAATTCTGCAAGAAATTTATAATATCGCAAAAAAATATCAGATTTTATTTATTGCTGATGAATGCGCGGTTGGTTTTTATCGCAGCGGAAAAAAATTTGCTGTTGATCATGCTGATATAAAACCAGACATTATGGTGCTCGGCAAAGCCTTGACGGGAGGCTTTATGACAATGGCAGCAACTTTAGTTAGTGAAGAAATTTTTAACGCTTTTCTTGGAACGGAATTAGAAAAAGCTTTGATGCATGGCCCAACTTTTATGGGAAATCCTCTTGCTGCAAGCGCTGCGAATGCTTCACTTGATTTGTTTGAAAGTGAAAATTATGCAGCAAAAATTTTAGATGATGAAAAATTCCTAAAAAAAGAATTAGAAAAATGCCGCAATTTAAAAGCAGTGAAAGATGTGAGAGTGCTTGGTTTAATTGCTGTTGTTGAAGTTGATTTATCTTGGGAAAAAATTTTATTTTTAAGAAAAGAAACCATCAAACACGGCGTTTTTTTACGCCCTTTTGCCAATTGCATCTACGCCATGCCACCGCTAAATATCAAAAGATCGGAATTAAAAAAAATCACGGATACAATTCACGCCTTGCTAGCTTAAAAAAGTGACTGATTCAAAAGGGGCCAGGCTACTTTTAAGCTTAAAAGTAGCCTGGCCCCTTTTGAATTACACATACATCGCAGCAATAACATCCTTATATTTTTCCTCCAAAACATTGCGCTTCAGCTTCATTGAGGGAGTGATCTCGCCAGACTCAATGGATATTTGATCAGGCGCAATATAAAACTTTTGGATCTGCTGCCAGTGATCTAAATTTTGATTGATTTTATTAACTTTATTTTGCACAAAATTTTGCAAAACTTCTGAAGCTAAAAAATCTTTATCACTCATATTCCCAGCACCCAGACGCGCTTTAAATTTTGGTAAAATTTCAAAATCAGCAAAAAGCAAAACAGAAGTAAATTTTCTTCCTTCAGCAATAATTATCGCCCCAATTAAAAAACCCAATTCCTGCACCAACTTCTGTTCCAACGGCACTGGTGCAACATATTTACCATTTGCCGTTTTAAAAAGCTCTTTTTTGCGACCAATAATTTTCACGAAACCTTCTTGATCAATTTCCGCTAAATCACCAGTTTTAAACCATCGATCAACAAAAACTTCTGCAGTTTTTTGTGAATTATTGTGATAGCCACGCATAACATTTTCACCCCTTGCAAGCAATTCTTTATCATCTGCAATTTTCAACTCAACACCCGGAAAACTTTTACCGATTGTGCCAAATTTATGTGCCTTAGAGTGATTAACCGCAAGCACAGGAGAGGTTTCAGTTAATCCATATCCACAAAAAATATTCACACCAATATTAGCATAAAAACGCTCCATATCTTCTGATAAAGCAGCTCCGCCGCAAATTATCATACGCATATTTCCACCCAAAGCAGCGCGAAATTTTTTATAAACTAATTTATCAAACAAATAATCACAGGAACTAAAATTGTCTTGCGGATTCTTTGCTAAAGCGCGCGCAATTGCTTTTTTTGCCAAAATTTTTTTAAATAAACCAGCAGCATTAGCATTTTCTTTAATGCGGGCAAAAACTTTTTCAAGCATGCGCGGCACTGATGTCATCAAATTCGGCTTAATTTCTTTTAAAAAATTTCCTAAATTTTTTACATCATCAACAAAATGAATTGTGATTCCTTGGGTTAAATAAAACATCATCACCATCCGTTCAAAAATGTGCGCTAGTGGCAAAAAAGACAAAGCTACATCTTTTTGATTAAGCGGAAAAACTTCTGCAGTCCCCTTAATTTGTGAAACTAAATTTGAATGTGTTAATTCAACGCCCTTCGGCCTCCCTGTGCTTCCTGAGGTGTAAATTATTGTCGCTAAATCTTCTGGATTTATTGCCTTTATAAAAGAATTTAAATCATATTTTTGCGCAGATTTTTCTCCTAAAGAGATTAAATTTTCTAACGTAATAAAATCTTTATCATCCCCACCAGCACCAACAAAAATCAGCTGTGAAAAAGAAAATTTATTGTTTAAAAAACCAACGTCATCAGTAAAAAAATATTTAACATCAGCATCAATAATTTCAAATTCTAAATTTTCTGATGAAATATTATGAAAAATCGGAACCGTGATTCCACCAGCAAGCATCGCGCCAAAATCAACCACCAACCAATCTGGATTTTGCTTAGCAAAAATCGCCAAAGTTTGGCCTTTCTTAAAACCAATTTCTTTCAAACCACAAGCAAAATGAAAAACTCTTTTTAAAAATTCCTGATTAGAAAATGATTTGCCGTTAAAATTTAATAGCTTTGGATTGTTGAATTTATTGGCTTGGTAAATCACTAACTCAGCAAGAGTAAAAAAATTCATCATGACTTTTTAGAAAATTTTTGAAAATAATTTTACTAAAGTTGAAACTTTGCGATAAAGATTTTCATGGTGAATAATATAATTACGCACCATCAAATCAATATGCGCCTGCTTTGCGAAATATAAACAAATAATAATTAAAAACATTATCGCGAAATAATTGCTCAAAAAATTAATAAAACTCGGACGTATAATTTTGTCAGAAATTTTAACATTTTGAACTTTTTTTATGCGATTTTTAGTTCCTGGATGAGTTGAAAATAAAGTAAAATATCCCCTTTCCCCAAGCATTGACAAGGCTCGCGCCATGTTGATTCCACCAAATGCTTTCGCAGATTCCATGTCACAACGATATTCAACCGAGCGTGAAATAAAATTACGTAAAAATTTATAGATATTAAAAACTATGGTGCGGTTAAAAAAAGTTAGAACCAAATTCAAAACGATATAAACCCTCTCTACAGTATATTTCGAATGGCTTCCGACATATGGAATTAAACGAATTATTTTGGTAAAAATAACAAAAAATTTATGTAAAATTTTCGAGATAAAATTAGTGGCTTTTTGATTGATGATAATCAAAAAACTCGGCAAAAAATCTTTATTAGCTAAATGCGACATTTCATGACCCATAACGCTGCGCAGAGAATAAAGAAACTCTTTCGGATCACTGCAAGATTTAACATAGCGATCAATCAAGCCACTGGTCATCACAATAACTTTGCGATTAAGGCTTCCAACTGCAAAGGCGTTGACTTCTGGCGATTTTTTAATGTAAAGCTTTAAAGATCTTTCGCCAAATTTGTCTTTTGTTTGATTAAGAATGTTTGTTAAAAAATCATATTCTTTAATCTTGCTGTAAGGCACACAACCTTTGAGAACACTGCGTACAGAAAAAGCAAATAAAAAGTCGATAAACATATAAAAAAGCATCAAAAAACTCACCAAAAACAACAAAAAATTAATGGCAAAGACAAGTTTATGATACAAATTGTGGTCAATTATGATTATATTGCTTTTAAACTCGACAAATGGCACTATAATGGCTAACATCGGAACCATCATAACAACGATGTTTATTGTCGTAATTATATAAACTAAAATAAGATTTACCGGTTTGGCAAACATGCTCAAATGAAATTAGATTGATTTTTTTTGGCTAATTTATTACTTCTGATATTATATATTTTTCATTTCGAATTATTGCTTAAAAAAGCTATAATTTGCAATTCAATTATTTTAATAAATAAAACATAATGCGCACGATTCAAATTCAAAATATCAAAATTTCCAACAGCCTTCCCTTCACTTTAATTGCTGGCCCTTGTCAAACCGAATCACTAGACCACAGCTTAATGATGGCAAGCAACATTAAAAGAATTTGCGATAAACTAAACATTGGCTTCATCTATAAATCTTCTTTTGACAAAGCAAACCGCTCTAGCGTTGAAGGAAAGCGCGGCGCTGGTTTAGCTGCAACTTTACCAATCTTTGCTGAAATCAAAAAAAATTTTCACTGCCCAATTTTAACTGACATTCACAATGAAGAACATTGCCGAGTTTTAGCAAATTCTTCTGAAGTTGACATTTTACAAATTCCAGCTTTTCTTTGCAGACAAACCGACTTGCTTGAAGCAGCAGCAAAAACTGGCAAAATCATCAACATCAAAAAAGGACAATTCCTTGCGCCTTGGGATACGGCAAACATTGTCAAAAAAATGGATCACTTTGGCAATAAAAATGTGCTGCTTACCGAACGTGGCGTAAGCTTTGGTTATAACACATTAGTTTCCGACATGAGAAGCTTGCCAATCATGGCAAAAACTGGCTGCCCAGTGGTTTTTGATGCGACACATTCCGTACAACAACCTGGTGGTTTGGGGGAGAAAAGCGGTGGTCAAAGAGAATTTGTGGAAACCCTTGCAACTGCTGCAGTTGCTGTTGGTGTTGCTGCTGTTTTCATGGAAGTTCACCAAGACCCAGACAATGCGCCTTCTGACGGCCCTTGCATGGTTCGTTTAGATAATTTAGAAAAGCTTTTAACTAAACTTAAAAAACTCGACGAAATCGCAAAAAACTATGCATAACAACCATATTTTAGTCATTGACGATGACACGAGGCTGCGTAATTTGCTCGGAAATTTTCTGGGCGACAACGGCTTTTTAGTTGCACTGGCAAAAGATACAGAAGAAGCAAAACTGCTGATGCAGCAACATAAATTTAACCTTTTGATTGTTGATGTGATGTTGCCGAATGAGAATGGCATTGATTTTACCAGCAATTTACGGCAAGAATCAAAAGTTCCAATCATCATGCTAACTGCACGCGGCGAGTTTGACGACCGCATCAAAGGCCTTGAAGCTGGCGCTGATGATTATCTTCCAAAACCCTTTGAACCAAAGGAACTTTTATTGCGCATTAACAACATTTTAAAACGCACTGTTTCAACAGTTTCAAACAATAATGAAGAAATCATAAATTTTGGTAATTTCAGCTTTAACTTAAGCAATTCGCGCCTCAAAAAAGGCGAAGAATTTATTCATATCACTGAAAGCGAGGCAAAAATTTTAGCAATTCTGTGCAAAGAAAAAGACAAAATTGTCACTCGCGAAGAACTTTCCGCAATGTGCGGCGGAATTGACGACCGCAGCATCGACGTGCAAATTACAAGACTTCGCAAAAAAATCGAACTAAATCCCAAACAACCCCACTATTTACAAACCGTCCGCAATCGTGGCTATGTTTTGTATGGGTAATCACCAAAAAAGGTGTCAGACACTTTTTGGCTTAAAAGTGTCTGACACCTTTGCTGAATCAAATCTGATATTTACAACTTACAACCCTAACTTCATTTCCACTAACTTTATAAACCAAGCGATGGCCGCGCGCGATTCTTCGTGAATAATATCCTTCAAGTTCATATTTTAATAACTTTGGCAAGCCACTTCCTTCAAGGGGATTTTGCAATAATTCTTCTAATAGAAATTTTATTTTGTCAGAAATAATCGGATTATTTTTCTTAAAATAAAAAATTTGCCTAACCACAATTTCTTCAAGAATTATTTGATATTTCATTTAAGAAAAAAAATTATTTAATTCATTTTGTGAGTTGATGGTTACAACTTCACCCTTCCCTTCAGAATCAATTGTTTCAGCTAGATGTTTGCGATTTTTTGCGCTTGAAAGTAAATATAAGGTTTCTTCTAAAGCTTCATAATCCGACTTTGCAATCATCACCACATCATCACCATTTTTTCTGGTAATGGTTAAAATATCACTATTTTTTGTGACATAATCAAGATAGGTTTTGAAATGTTCTCTGGCGTCTGAATAGCTTACTTCTTTTGGCATTTTATTATATAGTTCAAATTTAAAAACCTAATGCTTAGCCACAGGGGCTTTAGATGCTAGTTTATCTAACCTTTTAAATCTAAAAAATCCAGACAAGTAAAACGATTACGAATATATTTTGCAAATTGCACGATTTTGCGATATTCATTTTCTGAAATTCCTAAATTTTCAATCGAATAATCAATTACAAAATGATCGAAAATTTTTTGTAATTTTTCTGCTGAAAATAAAATTTTTTGCAACTGCTCTTTTTCTTCAAAAGCAAGCTTTGGCGCTATCAAATGAGACATTAAAACAACTTTTTCTTGATATTCTTTTTCACATTCAAAAGCAATTTTTTCACCAAAAAAATCGATCATTTCTTGCTTAGGGAAAGAAAAATTTCCAAAACTTAATTCATTTTCAATTATTTTTTTCTGAATTTGCAAGCTGGTAAAAGTTGTAGTTGCAATTTGATTTCCATGCAAAATCTTTGCCATTTTATCAGCATATTTCATCTCTAGTGCGTGAGCGATCAAATGCTCTGATTCGCTTGCTGGGTAAGACCCGCCAGCAATTGTCATACCGTGACCTGAAAGCAATAAAATTTCGATTAAAAGATTTAAAAAACTTTTATCTGTCAAAGAAAATTTTTGATAATTTTCAACCAAAAAACTCATTTTTTCTGACAAAATTTCAAAAGGCTGTGGATTAAATTTTGTTTTAAAAATTAAATGCGACAAATACCAATCAAACCAACAAGAATAAAAACACATCACATCACCAATTCCAGCCTTTATAAGCTCTTGTGGCGCTGCTTGCAAAATTTCTAAATCACAAAAAACCATTTGCGGCAAAGTTGCCAAAATAGTTTTTTTATGACCATTAATTTTAATCGAAGCATTTTTTGACAAATAGCCATTCATCGATGGGGCAGATGCAAAAATTGCATAAGGAATTTTAAGGCGTGCGGCGGATAATTTGCATAAATCGTTTATAGTGCCGCTTCCAAGCGCCAAAATTGCATCAAAATTTTTTGCTGCCTGTAAAATTTTCTCTAAATTTTCCTCATCAGCTTGAGCATTTTCTAGGATAAATTTATCTGAAAAATCACGAACAAAAAAGCTTTGACAATTTTGCCAAATTTTCTGATCAGAAACAAAAAGAATCTTTTTGCCAGAAAATCCAAGTTCAACCATCAATTTATCCACGTTTTCAGCAAGTTTGGAGGAAATTTTTGTGTTTTCTAGCATGAAAAAACTTGTCAGATAAAAATTAATTTATATGGTTTTAAAATATTTATTGTTTTAACAACTCTTTTTTTTAAAGAAATGGAAAATTTTCAATTATTTTTACTGATCCTGCAAGTAATTATAGCCTTTGTATTGGTCATATTAGTTCTCTTGCAAAAATCAGATGGTGATTCTTTAAGCGGAATTGGCGGCGGAAGCGGCGGTGCTAACTCTGTCATTTCAAGCAAAGCTTCGGCCAATATTCTCAGCAAAACCACTATGATTTTAGTGGCAATTTTTATGCTCAACTGCTTGATTTTAGCCTCTCTTTCCAACTCTAAAAGCAAAGAAATTCAAAGCGATTTAGAAAAAATTGTAAAAGAAGAACAAGCTAAAAACCCTTCAGTTCCAACAGTTCCGCCTGTAAAATAGAATTTCTAAAAAATATGAAAACTACTATACTAAACAACACGCATCGCACGCAAGGTGCAAAAATGGTTGAATTTGCTGGTTATGACATGCCAGTGCAATATAAAGACGGCATGCTTAAAGAGCATGAATGGGTGCGCGCTGGCAATGTCGGCATTTTTGACGTGTCTCACATGGGACAATTTTTCATGGAAGGAAATGATGTGGCAAAATTTCTTTCTCAGATCACCCCAACTGATTTTTCATTAAGCACCGAAAACCTTGCTAAATATACAGTTTTAACCAATCCAGAAGGTGGCATCATCGACGATTTAATTATCACCAAGCTTACTGACACAAAGTTTTTCATCGTGTTAAATGCTGGATGCAAAGAAAAAGATTCTGCTTGGATTAGAAAAAACTTACCGTCAAATTTGAAATTTACTGAACTTGCCGACCGCTCTTTGATTGCGGTGCAAGGCGCTAAATCAGAAGAAGTTTTACAACGCTTGATTGCCTCAGGAAATCTTGCTGCTTTGCCATATATGAACATTGGCTTTTTCACATTAAAAAACGGCGAAGAAGTTTTCATCAGCCGCACAGGATACACTGGCGAAGACGGTTTTGAAGTTAGCATTAAAAATAACTCAGCGGAAAAATTCTGGCTTGATTTATCTTCCCAAAGTGAGGTTCGACCAATTGGCCTTGGTGCGCGCGATTCGCTTCGCCTTGAAATGGGATATCCACTTTATGGCCATGATTTAGACGACACAACTTCCCCAATAGAAGCTGGGCTTTCTTGGGTTGTTAGCAAAAGCAATGTTGATTTTATTGGTGCTAACCGCGTTTTAAAGGAAAAAGCAGAAGGTGTTAAAAGAAAAAGAATCGGCGTAAAATTGCTAGATCGCGGAATTGCGCGCGAAGGCACAGAAATTAAAACTAAAGATGGCAAAAAGCTTGGGGTTCTGAGTTCTGGAGGTTTTTCTCCAAATTTAAAAGTTTCAATCGGACAAGGTTATTTTGATGCTGGTCTGGCAAAAATTGGCGATGAAGTGTTTGCGATTGTTAGAGATCGCGAAATTCCTGCAGTTTTGCATTCTGCAACATTTGTTGCGGCAAAAACCAAATCAGCAAAAAAATAATCACACTGTTCTAATAAACAATCATGCCAAGCCTGCTTTGCAGCATGATTATAAATAAAAAGACATCTTTTTACAGGCTTAGAGATGAAATTAAAAATTATTATGAAATTCACAAAAGATCATGAATGGGTAAAAATTTCTGGCGATATCGCTGTAATCGGCATCACTGAATATGCCGCTGAAGCTTTGGGAGAGCTGGTTTATGTTGAGCTTCCAAAAGTTGGCAATAAATATAAAAAACATGACGCTTTTGCTGTTGTTGAATCTTCTAAATCTGCAAGTGACGTTTACATTCCTTTAAGCGGCGAAGTTGTTGAAGTAAACAGCGCCCTAACTTCTCAACCAGAATTGGTCAATAATTCTGCTTATAATGACGGCTGGATTGCAAAAGTTAAATTTTCTGACATCTCTGAGCTTAATGAGGCTATGGATGAAGCTGGTTATAAAAAGATGTTGCAAAATTCTTAAGTAAGCTGTCTTAAACTTTATCTCTCGCTGCTAGGCAGAGTTTGCAACTCTGCCTGTGGGTTCACGGCAGCAAAATATTAAAAAATTTTTCATTGGTTAGTTTTGGCATGAACTTTATGAGCGGAATTGCAAATTCCGCCCAGCACCGAGAATAGTATTGCATATTGCGGGACGAGGTTTCTAACCCCGTCCCCACGTTCATATCAAACTATTAAATAAAATAACAATTATTCTGACTCAGGATGTGTTCGAAATGAACGTGGGGAATGGGTCATGAGACCCATTCCCGCAACAGAAAACACCATCCCGCAATATGAGAATTGCAAATTCCACCCAGCACCAACGTTAAGCTCAAGGATGACGACAAAGCAATAAAAAAGGCTGGGTTCTAAATCAAGAACCCAGCCTTAATTTTAACTTTCAAAAGCTAGAAATTATTTTTTAACTTCTTCAGTTTTAGCTTCAGTAGAAGCTGTAGCATTGGCAGTTTCAGCTGTTGCTGCAACAACTTTTCCTTCAGAAACAGCTCTTAGATTATCTAAGCCAGCTTCCATTTTTTCTGCAACCATTTTTTCACAATCATTAAAAAGACTCATCAATTTAGCAACAAAACCTTTTTGTCCTTTGATTGTCCAAGTAACAAGAGTTTGTTTTGGATTTAATTCTTCTAAAACAAATTCAACTGAACTATTTCCAGAATATGGTTTTTTCATTTCTAGTTCAATTTTTACTAAATCATGTTTGCTTTCAACGATTTTCATTGAACCTTCTCCAACTTCTTTGTTAGAAGAAGACCATTTCATAACTGAACCAACACCTTCTGCTGAACCTTCAAATTCGTTTTTTGCAGCTGGATCAAGTTTTGACCAAGGAGACCAGTCATTCCATTTATGCAAATTGTTTACATGAGAAAAAACTTGATCTCTCGTAGCATCCATTGCAAGTTTTTTAGTTACATTAAACTCAGAAGGCTGTCTAGAAACATAAACCGCCAAAGCAGCAACCACAACAGCGGTTACAATAAGAATTTTTTTTAGCATTTTTTAAAGAATTTTATTTGTTATTTAATAATGCTAGTTCTCACTTTTATTTAGCTGACATTAGAATTGCCGATTATATAAAAGTGAGAATAGCATGACAAAATATTGCTCTTAACTTAAGAAAATATTTTGCGAAGCACAATATTTATGGTTTTTTTTAAATCAACATTCTAAATGCGTTTTAAATAAAAATTATTCAAAAATTCATCCACCCTTCCCTCAATTATATAGTCAAATAAATCAGAAATTTTTTGATTAACTTTTTCAACCGCCATCAACTCGTCTTTGGTAAATTTTCCTAAAACATAGTCAGCGGTTTCAAAACCAGCATGAATTGGTCGACCAATTCCAAGACGCAGTCGAACATATTCTTTGCCAAGCATTTCATCCAATGATTTAAGCCCGTTGTGACCAGCATTCCCGCCACCAATTTTAACTTTTACTCTTCCTAATTCTAAATCTAAATCATCATGAAAAACTATAATATTTGCAGGATGAATTTTATAAAAATTTGCCGCTTCAATCACAGCAACGCCCGAGCGGTTCATGAATGTGTGAGGTTTTAACGCAACAATTTTTTCTCCAGCAATTTCGCCAGTAAAAACCTCGCTTTTAAATTTTTTTGACTGAGACAAAAATCCATAATCTTCAATAATTTGATCTAGCAACAAAAACCCGAAATTATGTCTGGTTAATTCGTAATCAACTCCAATATTTCCAAGACCAACTAAAAGATGCATATTGCAAAAAAATAAATTAATTTCTAAAAACGTCCTTTCATTTTTATCAATCTTTTTTTTTCATGCAAAAAAAATCTTTAACAAAAATTTTGATAGCGCCAACTAGACATAAAAAATTGCCTTTTTATTCAAAGCTAGCTTTGGTAACGCTTTTTTTTGTTGCTTCTTCCTGCGGTAAAAAAGAAAATAAGTTTCATAACTTATTAAATGATAAACAAATTGAACAAGCTGAAAAACAAGATCACCAATTTTGCTATTCTTTAGAGAAACAATTTGGACATGACGTAACTTCTGAAAGCCAGTCCTATTGGCGCTGCAGACTTTCTCTTGCTAAATATAAATTACACAGCAGCCCTTTCAGCAAGGAAGATTTTGAATATAATAAAAAAATTAACCAACTAATTGCCAAAATTTCTACAAAAATCACTGTTGCTTCTAGCGACTCTTTGCTTGTTGAGAATAAAAAACTGGATCAAAAAGATCACAAAAAATGATAAAAATTGGGGTTTCAATTTGATAAAAACGACCGTGTAAAAGTTGACAATTATTTATCTTGCCGCGAATCAATTATTTCACAGAGAAATTCCACACCACCATTTGGTGATGTCAAATATTTAGCCTATGGTAATCCTTCCTATAATGTCAGCTTTATTCTCGACATGAGAAGTGAAGAAGAAATTGCAAAATATAATGAAGCAAAGCGTGATTATCCCAAATGCGCTAAATTTTTTTCTAATGAAACTGATTTTAAAAATTGCGTTGCAAGCTGGAATAAGTCACAGCAATGCTTGAAAGAGATTCCACAAAAAAAATCGGAGAGAGAAGTTAGTCAAAAAATCACCTGCCAAAAAGAATCTTACTTGGTTTTTCCTAATAGTTTTTTAAAAGATACTGTTGATGAGCGTAAGCTTAGCATAGAAAAAACCAATGCTAATTCAGATTATTTAAACCGTTATAATTTTGCAGCAATTGGAATTGATAAAGATAAGTTTAGAGATAATAACCAAGATAACGAAAAAGAAAAAAAAGAAAATTCTAAACCAGATTTTAAAATTAATTCTAAAGAAAAATTATATAGCAAACATGAATTAAACGACCTGCGCCAGAAATATTTACTTTCTTGCCAGAAAGAAGTTGATGAAGAGATTAAGCAATATGAAAGTGAGTTGAAAAAAGGCTGTGATTTTTTAGTGAACATGAACAATCAGTCGGGGTCATGAGACCCCGACCGGCACTAAGGATTTGCATATTAATTTTTGTATGAACGTCCAGGCGGGATTACAAATCCCGCCTGAGCAACTTGTTGCGGGACGGAGTCCTGTTGCGGGACGGAGTCTCTGACTCCGTCCCCACGTTCATGTCAAACTTATCATGGCACTGTCTCAGATATCTATAATTAAGACATCGCAAGCATTTTGCGTAAAGGTGCTTCTGCCTTTATCCGCAGGGTTTCATCCAAAACAAGTTCACCGCCAAATTCAGAATTTTTGCCATATTTCATCACCAAATAAAGCTTTTCTAAAGTGTTTAACTGCATAAAAGGACAAAGATTGCACAAGGTGCATCCAGCTTTATCCACGAAAGGACAATCGTAAAATTTTGCTGAAGGATTTTTTAAACGCATTTGATAAATAATGCGCGGCTCGGTTAAAACAATAAATTCCACGCCTTGATTTTGCTCAACATATTTTAACAAAGAAGAAGTTGAGCCGATGTGATGGGCGTGCGCAAGCAATGCTTCACTGCATTCAGGATGGGCGATAACCTTTGCTTGTGGATGATTTGCAATTAATTTCACTAATTCTTTTTCGCTGAATTGCTCGTGAACAATGCAGCTGCCATTCCACAAAATCATGTCACGGCCAGTGATTTTTATTAGATAGCGTCCCAAATGCTGGTCGGGCGCAAAAATAATTTTTTGATTTAAAGGAATTTGCTCAATAATTTTTTTGGCGTTAGAAGAAGTTACAATAATGTCAGACAAAGCCTTGATTTCTGCGGAACAATTGATGTAAGTGATTGCAATTGCGTCTGGATGTTTTTTGCGAAATTCCGCAAAAGCTTGCGGCGGACAAGATTCTTCTAAACTGCATCCTGCTTTTAAATCGGGAATTAAAACTTTTTTGTTTGGAGATAAAATTTTTGCCACTTCTGCCATGAATTTTACGCCACAAAAAACAATTTCATCAGCGTTGGTTTCTGCAGCTTTGCGCGATAAATCAAGCGAATCACCGACAAAATCAGCGATGTCCTGAATTTCGGAATCTTGATAAAAATGCGCCAAAATCACGGCATTTTGCTCTTTTTTTAGACGCAAAATTTCCTGTTCTAAATTTACAGAAGCAAGCTCTGTTGCAAATGGGCTGTGAGTTTTTAAATTAAGAACTGACATTAATTTTATAAACCGACAATTGAAAAAATCTCATCACGAGTTTTTAGCGCAATTTCCTGCGCTTTGATTTGACCATCCTTTAAAACTTGTTTGATATAAGACTGGTCTTGCTTAAAGCGGATTATATTATCTCTTATTGGACGCAATTTTTCAACAATAATTTCAGCTAAATCAGCTTTAAACTTGCCATAACCAGCGGTTTCATACTGCTTAGCAATTGCCTGTGGATCATTGCCAGACAAGCTTGCAAAGATGTTTAACAAGTTATAAATTTCTGGCCTTTTTTCGTCATATTTAATGACACTTTCTGAGTCAGTTTTGGCCTTTTTTATGTTTTTTACGATCAATTCTGGCGCATCTTCGAGGCAAATTCTGGATAATTCACTTTCATCAGATTTGCTCATTTTTTTCGTACCATCTTGCAAAGACATAATCCGCTTCACTTCCTTCACAATCATTGGTTCGGGCAGTTTGAAATATTCGCAATTATAGCGGCGATTAAAGGCACCAGCCAAGTCACGCGTAAGTTCCAAATGCTGTTTTTGATCTTCACCAACAGGAACTAAATCGGTTTTGTAAAGCAAGATGTCGGAAGCCATCAGCACGGGATAGGCGTAAAGGCCGAGATTTTCACCTAGACTAGCTTTATCTTTAAATTGCGTCATTCTATTAAGCCAGCCCATCGGGGTTATAGAGCCTAAAACCCAAGCGATTTCGGCATGTGCTGGAACTTCGCTTTGCGTGAAAATAATTGATTTCTTTGGATCAAGACCGCAAGCAAGATAGGCAGCCGCGGCATCGATCACGTTTTGTTGCAACTGTTTAGGATCTTGCGGCACTGTTATAGCATGCAAATTCATGATGCCAAAAATGCAACGATAGTCATTTTGCAAGTCAATCCAGTTTTTAATTGAGCCTAGATAATTGCCGAGATGCAAGTTTCCTGAAGGCTGAATGCCGGATAAAACGGTTTTCATAATTTATTAAATTGATTTGAAACTTTGAACAATCTAATATCTTTTTCTTGTAAGGCAAGCGGATGGTCGCTGGTTTTAATGTGAAAACGTTTGAAAACCAGAGGAAAGTCCGGACTCCATGAGAAAATGACACCAGCTAACGGCTGGCGCCAAGGCTGAATATATAGGCCTTGTCAGGACAAGTATCACAGAGAATATACTGCTTGATTATGCAACCCCCTCGTCGTGCTAACGCAACGATCAACTTTGTTGTCGTGCTAACGCAACGACTCGTCCCCCTTAAATAAGGGGAACATAGGGAGTTTCAATTAAAAATCGAGCGAGGGTGAAAACGCGAGGTAAGAGCTCACGCGCTTCTATGGTAACATAGATTTGGATAAACTCTGTCTGGAGCAAGACTAAATAGGATAGTTCGCCTTTAATGGCAAAATGCTTCTCACATTGCTATCGGGTAAGTCGCTTGAGGTTGCAAGCAATTGCAATCCTAGATGAATGACCGTCATCTGTGCGAACAGATACAGGATCCGGCTTATAGCTTGCTTTGCAAATTTTTTTTGGCCCCCTACCCCCCAGAGGGGGGAGACGTGCTAAAGCAACGTCAGAGTGCCACAACGACACTGTTTCTTTGCGAGGGAGAAGACGTGCTAAAGCAACGTCAGAGTGCCATAACAAAACTATTTTAAAAATGCTTACAACCAACGAAATTCGTACTAAATTTTTGGAATATTTTGCAAAAAATGGGCATGAGATTTTGCCGTCCAGTCCTTTGGTTCCGCATAATGACCCGACTTTGATGTTCACCAATGCTGGAATGAACCAATTTAAAAATTATTTTACTGGCATAGAAACGCCAAAATTCAAGCGTGCGGCAACTTCGCAAAAATGTGTGCGTGCTGGTGGAAAACATAATGATCTCGACAATGTTGGATATACCGCGCGCCATCACACTTTCTTTGAAATGCTGGGCAATTTTTCTTTCGGCGATTATTTTAAGGAAGAAGCAATTTTTTATGCGTGGAACCTTTTGACTAAAGAGCTTGGAATCAATAAAGAGAAGCTTCTGGTCACAGTTTATCACGATGATGACGAAGCAGCAAATTATTGGAAAAAAATCGCTGGTCTAGCTGATGAAAAAATCATCCGCATTGCAACTGACGACAATTTCTGGTCGATGGGAGATGTTGGACCATGTGGCCCCTGCTCAGAAATTTTTTATGATCATGGTGACAAAATCTTCGGCGGCCCTCCTGGCTCAAAAGATCAAGATGGCGATCGCTTCATTGAAATTTGGAATTTAGTTTTCATGCAATTTGAAAAACATAAAGATGGCAGCAGAACCAAATTGCCAAAACCATGCATCGACACTGGAATGGGGCTTGAGCGCATCACATCAGTTTTACAAGGCGTTCATGATAATTATGAAACTGACAGCTTTAGAAATATTATCAGCGAAATTGAAAAAGTTTCTAACAAAGATTAGCGACTTCCTATCCCCTTCCCTTACTAACAACTCTTTGTTCTGAGATTCTATCTAGCATAAGTTGTTTATTGATCCATGAAACTTCTGGATTTTCTTGATTTTGAACACCATATTTACTAGAATCTTTAGAAAAATAAGACGAAAACAATTCTTGCACCTCAGAAGTGGCTTGCTTAAACGCATTAATTTCTTTTTCTTCAACTTGAACACCATCTCTTATGTTTGTACAAAAGTCACGTATAGTAGAAAGTAAACCACGATCAAAAACACCAGAATTTTTAAAACTACCAAAAACACCAGCGCTTGATTCTTGCGATTGCCATCTTTCACGTGCTGCTTTTTTTCTTTCATCCTCTTCTAAAGATTCCATAACAGCAATGTTATAGGCATCCCTTTCCATCTGTTTTTCATCTTCACTTTTATCAACAGCAGGCGCTGAAGGAGCAATGACAACAACTTTCTGCTCTTTTGGCACAACTTGTCTGGCAACACCAACAACTTCTAATACAGGCGTCTCAAGTTTTTCTATCTCGGTTCTTTTTATTGAGGGCGCTTTTATTGCGACTGATTTCTTGGCTTGTTTTGGCCTTTCATCTTCATTTAAAGTTTCATCGAGCCTATCCAAAAATTCAAGTAAGTTATCTGCAATCCCAATTGCTTTTTCTGACGTTCCTTCTGTTGAAACTTCAAGCAATAAGCTTAGTAAATTGCCAAGAAGACGCGCCCCTTGAAACATATCTTGCACAGCATTAGTTTCTCCATCATCGTCCCTGTCATCATCATCTTCTTTTTGGTTTTTACCTCTAAATTTCATTACCTCTTGTCTTTCCTCCTCAGTGCCAATGGAATTACCTTGCACACCATTTATAGGGTCACCAACTTGTTTTAACTCTTCTGTTTGCTTTCTTAAAAGCGCAACCAACTCATAGAGTTCTGTTTTTAAACCATCTCTACCTTCAAGTTCCACCAAAAGATTTTGGGCTTTTTCTCTAGTTTCTTCAATTTGATTAGCAGAAAAATGTGTGCCTTTCTTTAACTCAGATTGCAATATTCTTATTTTTTCAGCTTGCTCTATCATAGCCTTTACAAGCTCGGCTTCTTTAGCTTTGACAGATTCAGATTCTTGCTTGATTTTGCCTATATCAGATTCATCTGCTGCAGATTTAACTTTTGCTGACTCGGTTAATTCTGGTTTATTTTTAAGATTGGCTTCTCTTTCTGATCCTGAATTTTCTTTTTCTATTTTTTGTGCTTCAGATTTTTTTTCTAACTCAGTCTTACTTTCAAATTCAGAACCTTTTTCCTCATTTTTGTCTTCTTCTTTATCTCTATTTTCAAAACTAGCCCTACCTTTTTTTCTTTCACCGGCTTTTGCTTCTTTAGAGAATAAAACGAATTCCAGACCAGCACCAATTAAGAACTTCACCATTTTATGATCATCTTTAGTGCTTGCGATATCAAGCATTGTCATCTTATCATCATTTTTGGCCTTAATAAATCTAATAAATAATCTTTTATTAGCGTTTTCTTCACCAACTTCTTTAACATGATCAAGCAAGGTTTCCATTGCTTTTTGACCAACCTTCAGTGCCGCCGCAAAATGCCCGACGTGGTTGTCTTCCTTGTTAGCTTGATCAATTGCAAAACCACTATCTGTTATAAGTCTTAAATCTTCTCTGCTTCTATTACCAGCAACTGCTGCCCACAGCGGGTTTAACCCACTAATTTTGCTAAATTTTTCAAGCTTTTCAACGTCCATTTCAACAGCACGAGCAAACTGATCTAATTGCTCCATTGGCAATTTTGAAGCACAACCAACAATCACAAACTCTCTTGCAAGCTCTTCCATTCTTTCAAGATTAACTTGTTCAGAATTTCCATTTGCAACTTTATCGGCAGCTTTATCAATTTCTTTTAGGTGTTTAGACAGGTTTTTTAATAACTTTTTAAAGAAATATTCTTGCTCTTTGCTTAAAGGAACGTCTCTTTTTTCATCTTTTAACGACTCTTGCAAAATTTTCGCAAAATCTTGTAGATCTTTAATGTTTTGTATTTTCATGTCGGTTTTTTATCAAATTTTGATCCAATCCATTGATTTTAGTGACTCTAACGCATAAGTCAAGCCAACTTTATTTAACTTTTTGTTTAATTAAAGCGATAAAATTTGCAATGCCAAATAAGGCAATGAAAGAGCCCATGCGCGGTCCTTGGTCTTGGCCTAGCAGAATTTGGTATAAGGCTAAAAACCAATCGCGCATGTTTTTTTCATAACCGTGATTTTTACCCACTTGGAAAACAAGATTTTGCAAAAGAGCGCCATCGTGTGCTTGCTCTTGTGGGAAAGAATTTAGCTTATCAACCAGCTCAAGAAGCGCGGCTTTTTCTGTTGCACTAGCATCTCTAAACTGCTTGTGGCGCTTGATGAAATCGTTGTAATAGGCAATTGCATTATGCACCATTTTCTTTAAAAGTGGCGAATTTTGCGGAGTTAATCCCTCTTGATATTTCGCAATAAAACCCCAAAGAACCGAGTCACTTTCTGGGTTGCAAGCTGACGCAAGATTTAACAAAAGAGAATAATTTATGTTAAAATTAATTTCTGGAACTTTTCCTTCATGAATGTGAAAAGCAGGATTTTCAAGCCTTGAAGCAGCATCTTGCACGTGATAACTTTGTAGAAAAGCTAAATATTCATCCATCGCTTTAGGAATCACGTCAAAATAAAGTTTTTTAGCAGTTTTGGGTTTTTGATACATAAAAAGCGCCATCGATTCAGAAGGAGCATAAGTTAGCCATTCTTCAACCGAAATGCCGTTTCCCTTTGATTTCGAAATTTTTTCACCAGTTTCTGATAAAAACATTTCATAAGTGAAATTCACTGGAGGCACGCCGCCCAAGATTCGACACACCTCGCGATAAATTTTTTCATTTGGTTGATGATCTTTTCCATAAATTTCATAATCCACTTGCAACGAATACCAGCGTGCTCCGAAATCAATTTTCCATTGCAATTTGCAATTGCCACCAGTTACAGGAATTTCTTTTTCTTTGCCGTTTAAATCAACATAAATCACCGTTCCTTTGGCTTTGTTGACGCCCTTCACTCCTTTGTCGATCACAATTCCTGATTCTTGGTCAATTGGCATAAATGGTGAGTAAGTTTCTTGGCGTTCATTGCCTAAAGTTGGCAACATTAAATCCATCAATTCTTCATATTTTTCTAACACCTTAAGCATTGTGGCATCAAAAGCGCCAGAAGTGTATTTATCAGTGGCGCTAACAAAATCATAATCAAAACCAAAAGAGTCAAGAAAGCCGCGCAGGCGAGCATTCATGTGCGCGCCGTAAGAGTCGTGAGTTTTAAAAGGATCAGGAACTGAAGTTAATGGCTTTCCTAAATTAGCTTTTACCAGCTCTTGATTTGGCACATTATCTGGCACTTTGCGCAGCCCGTCAATGTCATCAGAAACACAAAACATTTTGGTTGGAATTTCTGGCGCAATTAGTGAAAAAGCATAACGCACGAAGGAAGTGCGCACCACTTCGCCAAACGTTCCAATATGCGGCAAGCCTGATGGCCCATAACCAGTTTCAAACAAAACATAGCCCTTAGCAGGAGTTTTTCCGCCAATTTTTTCATAAATTCGGCGCGCCTCTTCAAACGGCCAGGCTTTTGATTCGAGATAGTTTGCTTTGGAAAGTGTCATAGTTTCATAATTGATTCAAGAATTGCTGTTTTAGCAATATCCATTAATTCATTTAAAATTCAACATAGATGTAATTTTGAGCAAAATTTTTAAGAAAAAACTTGTGCAGAAGCTATATTGTTATTTTTAGCTACAAGTAAAAAAGAATAATTTCTTATATTTTTTTTATTTTGTTTCATTTTGATGCATTTTTTGCTTGCTAACTGATTATTTCAGTTTTATTTTCCCCGCAATAAATCTCTAAAATTTTTAATAACTAAAAAAGACTAAAATTTTTTTTAATCTTTTAAAAAATGAGATTTATATTATGGCATTGAAGGATGATTTGCTGCGTTATTTAGAAGAAAAAGATACTATGGAGTTATCTATTATAACTGACTCTCTTGAAGAGACCAATGTAATTGAAGGATGGGGTGAATTTAAAATTTATCTTAAAAATAGTTGGATATATACATCGGAAGACCAACCATTAAACTTAGGAAGCGATCTAGCTGACAAATTTGAAGAGATGCTTATTGAAATTGCAGAGTCAGAAGCAAATGATACAGAGCTTGTAGACTGTTTTATCCAATATGTTAAAATTTTGCAAAAAGCAGCAAGTGAAGAAGGCTTAACCTCTGAAGAAAATAACATTTTTGCATGTATAATTGATGGCACTAATCTTTTATTAGCATCAACAAAATTTTCAGAATTAGTTTATGCTATAGATCACGGAGATCCATTTTTTGCATTCAGCAGACAAGATCTGATATCGATCATGGATTATATTCAGAGAGAGTTAGAATCACCTAACAGACGAGATATCACAATATCTACTGGATCAAGTGCATCTAATGAAGTTATAGCTGAAGGGTTGCATCCAATAATAGCAGAAATAATTACAGACAGATCAGCAGGTGCCGCATCAGTAGTTGCCGCATCAGCACAAGCAACAGATTCAGATATAGCTTCTGCTGATACAGACTCTGAAAATGAAAGTGATGATGAAAATCAAACCCCCACCGCAGAAGTTTCAGCTAGCTCTACACCGTCAAATCAACCTGAAACGCCAGAAGGAAGCCTTTTAGAGATAAGACCATTCAAAAGAAACAGAGCAGAATAAATCAAGGTTTCACCACAATCTCGATAATCTCTCCAGCTTTAGAACTTTTTGGAACTTTCACATCTAAAAAATTTTCCGTTTTACCAAAGCCATTTTTTTCCACCAAAACTTTTACTGTTTTGCCAATTTGGGTTTGCAAATATTTTTGCAATTCTTTTTCTCCAGCTTCGCGCAGCAGTTTTGCACGTTCTTTAACGATTTTGCCATTAACTTGTGGCATCTTTGCTGCTGGGGTTCCTTCGCGTTTTGAATAAGGAAAAATGTGGGTAAAAATTATTCCTGCTTCGTGAATTAAATTTAGTGAATTTAAAAACATTTCATCAGTTTCGGTGGGAAATCCTGCGATAATGTCAGCGCCGAAAGTGATTTCTGGCCTGATTTGGCGGGCTTTTTTACAAAATTCGATAATTTGTGCGCGATTATGTCTGCGCTTCATGCGCTTTAAAATCATGTCGTCACCTGACTGCACGCTTAAATGAAAATAAGGCATGAAGCGCGGCTCATTTTTTAAAATATCAAAAAATCCCTCATCAATTTCTGCAACATCAATTGAAGAAAGACGCAAACGCGGAAGCTCTGGAACCAGTTTTAGCAAGCGTTTGATCATTTGTGATAAAGTGAGTTTTGCTGGCAAATCTTCGCCATAGCTGGAAATGTCAACTCCAGTTAAAACCACTTCTTTATGGCCCATTGCAACCATTTTTTTAACTTGTGCAACAATTTCACCAAAGGCAATTGAGCGGCTGTTGCCGCGGCCAAATGGAATTATGCAAAAAGTGCAACGGTGATTACAGCCATTTTGAATTTCTAAAAAAGCACGAGTTTGATTTTCAAAATAACTAACCAATTGCGGCGCAGTGTCGCGCACCGACATAATATCGTTAACCTTGATTTTAGCGGCATCTTCTGGATCTAAAAAATTTCGCTCCGCTTTTTTTGCCGCAAAGAAAATTTGATCTTTGTGCAAAACATCCAAATCTAAAAAGGTGTCAGACACCTTTTTAGAAAAAGGTGTCAGACACCTTTCTGTTGGTAAATAGCTTTCAGGTTTTGATTTTTCAACATTTCCTAGCACCAAATCAACTTCTATCATCTGAGCATATTTTTCTGGATCAATTTGTGCGGCGCATCCTGTTACCACAATTTTTGCCTCGGGATTTTTGCGGCGTGCTTTTCTCACTGCATTTCGCAAATCTTTTTCAGCTTCAGAAGTAACTGCGCAACTGTTAAAAACAATCAGGTTTTTCTGCTCGGAATTTTTAAGCGCTTCTTCTATTCCCTTGCTTTCATAGGCATTTAAACGACATCCAAAAGTTATAACTTTATTATCCATTTTTTCTGCGTGCGTCTTCAAATAAAATTAAATGATTCATCACTTTTTTTACACCACGAACTCTTGCTGCAATGTTAAGTGCTTTCTGCATTTCTTCTTTGTCAGAAGAAGTTCCAAACATATAAACAATTCCTGCAACAGTTGTGACTTTATAATTAAGTGACGAAACATTTTTGTTGAATAACAATTTTGATTCAATCTCAAGCGTGATTATATAGTCGCGGAAGCTTTTAGCAACATCTTTTGTGCCGACAGATGAGTGAACTATCTTAATTTCATCAATAACTTCACGAACGCCCTTCACTTTCCACGCTAGTTCAGAAGCTAAATCAGCCTTTTTTTGATCGCGAACAATGCCCGTCAAAAGCACGCGGCCTTCGTTAACTGTTATGTCCACTGAATTTCCCGGGTTTTTTAAACCATTAGCAACAAAATCTTTGCCCAATTTTGTGGCAATTACAACGTCTGTTTTGGTGTTTTTTAGGGTTTTTTCTCTAGTTGTCAAAACTCCACCAGCAATTGTTCCGCCGACAATTGTTTCCACACAAGAAGTTAGAGAAAGAAGAACTAAAACAGAAAAAAACAGTTTAGAAAATGACATAGATTTTTTTAAAATAGCTTACAGCCTGTTTAGAAAGAAAGGCATCAATATATCTTTGCGATAATCTAATTTTGTAATTCAATATTGCAATTTATTTTTGGATAGATTAGCATTTCTTTTCTCATCAAATGCAGTTTTTTAAAAAACTGTCTGTTTTTATCTTCAAAATATGCGGGCGTAGCTCAGTGGTAGAG
>CAZOKU010000015.1:0-5168 GCA_964580715.1 uncultured Rhizobium sp.
TCAGCCTTGGAGGCATCGTAACCCTTGCGGCAAAATTTATTCACTAATTGAAAAATTTGACTCCCATAAAATAATTTCTATACTTGACTTGGCCATATTTCACTTGAATCACTAACTGAAAAACTATAACCATGACCACTACCACCATGTTTACCATCGACACTTTAAGATTTGCAAAAAAATTAGAAAAATCTGGAATGAACAAAGAGACTGCAGAAACTTTAGCCTCGGAAATAAAAGATGCACAAGTTCAATCTTATGACATACTTGCTACAAAACGAGATATTGCTGATCTTAGAAATGAAATAAAAATCGCTATGCTTACAACAATCATCAGCCTTGGAGGCATCGTAACCCTTGCGGCAAAATTTATTCACTAATGGAAAAATTTGAATTTATCGTTGAAGAAACTGACTCTGGCTTAAGATTAGATAAATTTTTGGCAGAAAAATTCCTGCCCATAAAACCAGAAATTACGCGCAGTAAAATTCAAAATTTAATTGAAGAAAAGCTAGTTTGCGACAAGCAAAATCAAGCAATTTCATCAGCTTCACAAAAAATAAAAACTGGACAAGTTTTTTTTATAACACTTCCAAAACCAAAACCTTCGCATCTGGAAGCCAAAGAAATTCCCTTTGAAATTATTTTTGAAGATGATGACTTACTCGTGATCAACAAACCCGCTGGACTAACCGTTCACCCCGGCGCTGGCAATCAGCAAAACACTCTGGTCAATGCCCTTTTATTCACTCATCAAAATAAACTTTCTTCAATTAACGGCGAATTTAGACCCGGCATTGTTCATCGCCTCGACAAAGACACTTCTGGCTTGATGCTGGTTGCAAAAAATGATTTTACTCACCAAATTTTAAGCGAAAAATTAAAAAATCGCGAATTAAAACGCAGCTATCTTGCCTTTATTTACGGGAAGTTAGACCCAAAAAAAGGAACCATTGATAAAAACATTGTGCGCTCAAGAATAAATCGCCTAAAAATGACAATTTCACGGCTTTCTGGAAGAAGCGCCATCACTCATTACGACACTAAAGAATTTTTTTTAGATGGTTTTGCAAGTTTAGTTGAATGTCGCTTGGAAACTGGCCGCACTCACCAAATTCGCTTGCATTTAGAATCAGTAAAACATTCTTTGATTGGCGATCAAGTTTATAATTCTTGCAAAAAAAATCCACCCAAAGATCTTGATGAAAAAAGCAAAAATTTCATCAGCAATTTTCCACGACAAGCGCTGCACTCTTATCAAATCACCTTCAATCACCCGCGCAGCAACAAGGAAATGTCCTTTGAAATTGGTTTACCTGATGATCTAAAACACTTACAAAAAATTTTAGAAAGTTAATGAAGAAAAAAATCATAATCATCTCTGGGCCCACAGCATCTGGCAAATCACAACTTGCCTTTGATTTTTCTGCAAATAAAAAAATCGCCATCATCAATGCTGATTCTCTGCAAATTTATCAAGGCTTGCCCGTTCTTTCTTCACAACCAACAGTTTTAGAACAAAATCAAGTCAAACATTTATTATATTCATTTTTAAAACCCGAAGAAAATTCTTCCGTTGCAATGTGGTTGAAACTGGTCAAAGAAGCAATCGAAAGCTGCTTAAATGAAGGTTTGATCCCTGTAATTGTTGGCGGCAGCGGAATGTATATTTCCAAATTAATTGAAGGAATTTCGCCAATTCCAGAAATTGACAAAGCCATAAGAATCGAGGCTTGCGAGCTTTATGAAGGAGCTTCTCAAGAAGTTTTTATTGCAGAATTAATAAAATTAGGCGAAGAAAAATCTCGCATAAAAAATCTCGACAAACACCGCCTAATCAGAGCTTACGAAGTTTTAAGACAAACTAAAAAATCAATTTTTGATTGGCAAGCACAACCACCTGTGAAATTTTTTGATGACGAAGATTTTTTGCACATAAACCTCAATCCAAACCGTGAAATTTTATATCAAAATTGCAATTTACGTTTTGAAAAAATGCTTAAAAACGGCGCGCAAGAAGAGGTTTTAACCCTATTAAATCAAGGAATTTCTGACGATAAACAAATCACCAAAACTTTAGGCTTTTATGAAATTAGTGATTTTTTAAATAATCGCATTACAAAAGAAGAAATGATTAAAATCGCCTCACAAAAAACCAGAAATTATGCCAAACGGCAGCTGACTTGGTTTCGCAATCAATTGCCTAACAAAGTTATTTTTGAAAATACCAAAACTGCTTTAGATTTTTTAAAAAACTATGAAATTTAACGATGAAGGAATCATAATTTCGCTTAAAAAATATGGCGAAAATTCTTTATTGTTAAAAGTTTTTTCCAAAAACCATGGAATTTTTTCTGGCTTTGTTAAATCGGCCAAATCAAGCAAAGACAAGGCTTTATTCCAAATTGGTAATTTAATTTCTTTTGAATATAGAAACCGCATCGAAGAAAATTTAGGACAATTTTTTTATCTCGATTTAGTAAAATCTTATTCCAGCCAATTTATTTTTGATAAATTAAAACTTGATTGCATTAAATCACTTTTTTCCATCATCAACGCGGCCTTTTTGGAACGAGAATCTCAAACATTTTTATTTGAAAGATTACATTCTTTTTTAGAACAAATTACCCAAGAAACTTTCCACAAAAATGAAATTTTATCTTCTTACATCAAATTAGAATTAAAAATTCTACAAACCATCGGCTATGGCCTTGATTTAAGCTGTTGCGCCGTTACTAACCAAAGCGATGATTTGGTTTTTGTCTCACCAAAATCAGCCCGCGCTGTTTGCCTAGAAGCTGGAAAACCATATCAAAGCAGACTGCTTAAATTACCTCGATTTTTAGTTAATGACAATGAATCCCCTACAGCAAGCTGCATTAAAGAAGGTTTAACCTTAAGCGGATTTTTTCTTGAGAAATTTTTGTTTAGTGAAAAATCCCCTGAATCAAGCCAACAATATTTTTCCTGCCGCAAGAATATTACAGCGAATTGATAAAAAAGCGCATCAGCCTTTATAAAAATCACGTCATCTCTTTTAAAAGCCTTGTCATCCTCGAGCCTGCGGCTCAAGGATGACGCCGTTTTTATAAAGGATAACATGCTTTATGTATAATTACCAAATAACACCCCTGATTGATACTTGCAATTAATTCCGCTTTCTTATAGCTTTTGCTTAACTATCTCAAAAGATTTCACAAATTTCACATGGAAGAAAAAGTTATAAAAGTTTCTGGAGCAAAAGAACATAATCTAAAAAATGTCAATATCGAAATCCCTAAAAACCAGTTGGTTGTGGTTACTGGGCTGAGCGGATCGGGAAAATCTTCGCTGGTTTTTGACACCATTTACGCTGAAGGACAAAGACGTTTTATTGAGTCTCTTTCTGCTTACGCGCGCCAGTTTCTTGACATGCAAGACAAACCTGACGTTGAATCAATCACTGGCCTTTCTCCAGCAATTGCTATTGATCAAAAAACCACTTCACGCAATCCGCGCTCTACTGTTGGAACGGTTACTGAAATTTACGACCATTTCCGTCTTTTATTTGCAAGAATTGGCGTTCCTTATTCTCCAGCAACTGGCAAACCAATTGAAAGTCAATCAGCTTCATTGATGGTGGAAAAAATTCGCTCACTTCCAACAAAAAGCCGAATTTACCTTCTTGCACCAATCATCCGTGGCCAAAAAGGTGAATATCGCAAAGAGATGATGAATGCCCGCAAACAGGGTTTTCAACGAATCAAAGTTGACGGCAAAGTTCATGATTTAAACGAGATGCTTCCTAGTCTCGACAAAAACAAAAAACACAATATTGAAATTATCGTTGATCGCATCGTGATTTCCGACGATCTTGGCAATCGTCTTGCTGATTCAATTGAAACTGCCTTAAAAGCTTCTGAAGGCTTGCTTTATGTCGAAATTGTCAGCCTTCCAGAAGGCGCAAAAACCAAGCATAAAGCTGGTGACATTCTTGTTTTTAGCGAAAAATTTTCTTGCCCAGTTTCAGGCTTTACTATCCCTGAAATTGAACCGCGCTTGTTTTCTTTCAACTCACCTTATGGTGCTTGTAAAGCTTGCGACGGCCTTGGAACCGAACTTTATTTCAGCGAAGATTTAATCGTCGAAGATGAAAATTTATCTCTCAGACAAGGCGCAATTTCAACCTGGCAAGGCGTTCAAGCCCGCTTTTATCAACAAATTTTGCAAGCGCTTTCTGCGCATTACAATTTTAGCCTTGATGTTCCATTTAAAAAACTTCCAGAAGAAGTTAAAAACAAAATTTTTTATGGAACTGGCGAAGAAGAAATTGAAATCAAGCTTGAAGACGGGCTTAAAACCATCAAAGTTAAAAAGCCTTTTGACGGCATTATCAACAGTTTGAAAAAACGTTTTTCTGAAAGTGAAAGCGAGTCAACGCGTGATGAACTTTCAAAATTCCAAACTCTAAAAACCTGCGACAAATGCAGTGGCTATCGCTTAAACGAACAATCACTTTCCATCAAAATTGACAATTTACACATTGGCGAAGTAAGCCGCATGTCGGTTGAACGCGCTTCTGAATGGTTTAAAAATTTAAGTTCCAAACTAAACCCCATGCAACAGCAAATTTCTGAACGTTTGCTCAAAGAAATCAATCGCCGCTTGGGTTTTCTAAAGAATGTTGGTCTGGAATATTTAACCATCAACCGCGAAGCTGGAACTTTGTCGGGCGGTGAAGCGCAAAGAATTCGTCTTGCCTCTCAAATTGGCTCGGGGCTTTCTGGCGTTTTATATGTTCTTGACGAGCCATCAATTGGCTTGCACCAATCTGACAATGACAAATTAATTGCAACACTTAAAAACCTGCGTGACCTTGGAAATTCTGTGATTGTGGTTGAACATGATGAAGAAATGATGCGCGAGGCTGACTATTTAGTTGACATTGGCCCAGGTGCTGGAATTCACGGCGGCGAAGTTATTGCAGCTGGTCTTCCAAATGATGTTATCAATGATCCAAACAGCATCACTGGTCAATATTTAAGCGGCAAAAAACAAATCGAAATGCCGAAAAAACGTCGCAAAATCGACGAAAAAAAGATGATCACATTAAAAGGTGCGACCACCAACAATTTAAAAAACGTAACTTTAAATTTGCCACTAAAAATTTTTGCTGCAGTGTCTGGAAT
>CAZOKU010000015.1:5178-30333 GCA_964580715.1 uncultured Rhizobium sp.
AGTCCAGCCTTATCATCAAAACGCTTTATCCAGCCTTAGACAAAATTGTTAATAAAGCAAAAGTGATGCCCGGCCCTTATGAATCAATTTCTGGCTCACATTTTATTGACAAAATAATTGAAATTGATCAATCACCAATCGGCCGAACTCCGCGCTCTAACCCCTGCACTTATGTGGGCGCTTTCACCTTCATTCGTGAATTTTATGCTGATTTACCAGAATCAAAATCACGCGGCTATAAAGTTGGCAGATTTTCTTTCAACGTCAAAGGCGGCCGCTGCGAAACCTGTCAGGGCGATGGTTTGATCAAAATCGAAATGCATTTCTTGCCCGACGTTTATGTTAAATGCGACACTTGCCACGGCAAGCGCTATAACCGCGAAACCTTGGAAATCAGATATAAAGAAAAATCAATTTCTGACATTTTAGAAATGACAGCGGATGATGCTTCGGAATTTTTCACCTCAATGCCACACATTCAAGAAAAGTTCAAAGCCTTGTGTGACGTGGGTTTAGGCTATATAAAAATCGGCCAAAGTGCCACCACTCTTTCTGGCGGTGAAGCGCAAAGAATCAAACTGGCAAAAGAATTAAGCCGAAAAGCAACTGGCGACACTTTATACATTCTTGACGAACCAACCACTGGCCTGCATTTTGAAGACATCAACAAACTTCTCAAAGTTTTACACAAACTAGTTGATGCTGGAAATTCAATTTTGGTTATCGAACATAATCTTGACGTGTTAAAAACTGCGGATTGGATTGTTGACATCGGCCCTTGCGGCGGTGAAAAAGGCGGATATATCGTTGCCGAAGGAACTCCAGAAGAAGTGGTTAAAAACAAAAAATCCGTCACTGGAAAATATCTAGCTAAACTTTTAAAATAATGACAAATTCTCTTCAAGAATCACTTTTGGCTTGCGCGCTTCTCGTTGAAAATCGCCTTGACGCATTATTACCCACACAACCAAACCATTCCAGGCTAGTTGAAGCGATGCGCTACTCTGTTCTTTCTGAAGGAAAAAGAATTCGTCCATTTTTGGTTGTTGCCGCCGCACAAATTTTTAACGTCTCTGCCCTCACATCTTTAAACGCTGCCGCTGCAATTGAGATGATTCATTGCTATTCCTTAATTCACGACGATTTACCCGCAATGGATAATGACGATTTCAGGCGCGGCAAACCAACTTGTCACAAAGCCTTTGACGAGGCCACAGCAATTCTTGCTGGAGACGCTTTGCTCACTTACGCTTTTGAGATTTTGTCTGATCCACAAACTCATGAAAATCCTGTGGTTCGATGTGAATTAATAAAAATTGCCGCTAAAGCCTCTGGTTTCAAGGGAATGGTTGGCGGACAAATGATTGATTTAGAAAAAGCCACTCAAAAAATTTCCAAAGAAGAAATCGCCCAACTGCACCGCCTTAAAACTGGCGAATTATTCATGGCTGCCGCTGAAATTGGCGCGGTTCTTGGTAATGCGGGGCCAAAAGAAAGAAAAGCTCTGCGCTATTACGCCCACGACCTCGGCCTTGCCTTCCAAGTTAAAGACGACATCCTTGATCATCACGGCCTTGATTTCGCCAAAATGGAAGTCGATGAAAATGTCCACAAAAAACCCAAAGAAAACGCCAGCATCGTTGATTTAATTGGCATCGAAAATTCCGTAAAACAACTCGAACTTTTAAAAGAACAAGCCCTCTCCCACCTCCAAATCTTCGGCCCAAAAGCCCAACTTCTTTTAGACTTAACTGATTTTGTGATCAATCGCCAGAAATAAAAACCAGCCCGGCCTAATTTGCCTGCATAGTTTTTACAAATCTTAGATGCCAAGAGGAATGACTCGGAGTTAGCTAGAATTTATATCCGCTAACACCAAATAAACTATCTATGCTTCTCGCCATCACCTAATAATACCAGCGCAATTTCTGATATAGCAATCTCGGCACCTGGATCTGTGCTACCTCCCTTCATCTCTTCTACACCAGAATCATCATCAGAGTCACAAGAAGCTCCAACTCCAGCTTCAGATTCAGCTCCATCTTCAAATTCAGCTCCAGCTCCAACTCCAACTCCAACTACAACTCCAGCTCCAGCTCCAAAAATTTTCGTTACCGCTTCTCTTTCGCTATCAACTTCAGATTCAGCTCCAACTCCAGCTCCTGAAATTTTTGTCACTTTTTCTCCTTTGCTATCAGCAATTTTCCCCGTACTAATAAAACTCTCCACCATTGGAAATAAAACATTATTCAAACATCTTTCTGTTTCTTCTTGTCCATATTTTGCTTTTGAATATTCAATAAATCTTTTATTAAATTCTTCTCTTAATAAAACAAAAGCATCTTTATCAACCAACTTCTCTAACATAGAATTTCTTTGTAAATGAGCTAGAAAAAGAAATTGATAAAGCCCAGAATCTCTATATCTATTTTCTTTACCAAGCAAATCTTGCGATATTCCTTCCCTTATTTCATCTGATAATGCTCTTTCTCCTCTAGATAAATCCTCCCCACTTTCTCCAGTAAAAATATAGTTTATTATTTTAATAAAGTGACCTTCAGAAATTTTTTCTCTTGCACTTTTATACAGCATGCCATCAAGTCCTGTAAATAATCTCTTAGAGAGCCTATAAATACTAGAAGAATCAGTATTTTCGCTCAATAATTTAGCTACAACATCTTCTGGCAAGCTAATTTTTGGAAGATTAATTTCATGATTTTTCTGTTGTAAAATCTCTCCCTCCCTTGCCAAAACCCTTGCCGCCCATATATCTCTAGCTTGTCTAACTTTTTTAGAATATAAAGAATCTAAAACTTTATACGCTCCAAAAACAGCTACAGAAACTACTGAGAATCCCGCCGAAACCCCTCCAATCATAATTATTTTATCAGCTAAAGAATGATCTACATAACGAACATAAGGAACACCAAAACCCGTAACCATCATACCTAAACTACCAAGAAATCCATTAATCATTGCTGCTGGATAATAGAGTTTCATACTAGGTCCTTTCCCTATATTTTTTTGAAATCTATCATTCTCCTCCTTCCTCATTTCCACAATTTCTTCTGCCACATCTTGTCTTGTTAAAACAATAACATTAGAAAGAGTGGTCATCTGGATTCCATGATTTGCAGGGGCAGCGAGAGTAGTCAGAGCAGCCGTAGCAGTTGGAACAGCTGGAGTAGTGAGAGTAGCTGGAGCAGCTGGAACAGCGGAAGTAGCAGCTGCGTTATTTTCAGAATCTATATCAATTACAACTTCTCCACTCATATTTAAAATAATTTATTAATTAACCATTTTCTACTTCAACCCCTCTAACTTCTTCAAATTAGTTAAAACAATCTCCAGCTTATCTTCAATTTTTTGCTTTAATTCGGGGTTAATGTCAACCATTCCAATATCAGCAAAATCAATCAATTTAGCATCAGGATTGATTTTAAAAGCGGTTTTGATCTTTATTTTAGGATCAATAAAATCAGATACTTCCGCTGATCTTTCAGCAACTTTTTGTTTAATTATTTTTGGCATCAACTAGGTGTATTTTTTCTTATAAAGCAGCGCAAAATGTTTAAATATAACGCCACAAACTGCTGTTAAAGGAACTGCAATCAACAAACCCAAAAAGCCAAATAGCGCACCAAAAACAAAAAGGCCAAAAATTATCCACACTGGCGACAAACCAACTCTATTACCAATTATTTTTGGTGTAAGAAAATTCGATTCAATCACTTGACCAAACAAGAAAATTAGCAATACAAAAGAAATATGAAAGAAGTCAAAACCCCACTGAAACAACGCAGCAAGAAGCGCCATCACAACGCCCGTCAACATTCCAACGTAAGGAATAAAAGAAAGAACCCCAGTTAAAAAGCCAATTGTAAAGCCAAAATTAAGGCCTGCAATTGTTAAAAAAACTGAGTAAATTATTGCTAAAATTAAACAAACATTAAATTGTCCCCGCACATATCCAGAAAGCACCGTGTCAATATCCGCCATAATTTTTCTAATTGTTGTAACCAAAGCCTTTGGCAAATAAGCATTAATATCAACAATTACTTTTTCCCAATCTTTCAACAAATAAAAAACCAATATTGGCATTATAAAAATCAACGAAATCACATTAACCAAAGTCGCTAAAGAAACTGCTGCATTTACAACTAAATCTTTTGCCATCGCAAAAAACTTTTCATTAAAATCATATCCAGAAATCAGCCCCGAAGCACTTTCATCCATTTTAATCCCGAAATGGCTAAACATTTCAACAATTTTTGGATAAAACTCACCCATCACCACTTCATAATATGATGGCAAAACTTCAATCAAGGAAACTGCCTGTGAATATAGCAATGGTATCAATGTCATAAAAATTACCACCACGAAAGCAAAAAAAGAAATCATTACCAACAAAGTTGCCATAACTCTGTTCATGCGCGTTTTTTCATTTAAAAAATTTACTAGCGGATTTAAAAAATAGGCAATAATAAAAGACAAAACAAACGGCGGCAAAATTGATTTGATTGAATATATCAACCATCCAAACGCGATTATTCCTATCAAAACGACGATGATCTGATCTTTGGTTTTCATTTAATTTTTTAAAATTAATTATTAAAAGCTTTATAAAAGTTTTCTGTTTTTTTATTTAAAGCAAGACCAATTTTTTTAAAAGATTCCACCACATCTAGCTCTGAGTCAATCAAATGCACAGAAATCACTACATTATCTTGTGAAATCGACAAAATGTTTAACCTGTCAACTAAATTGCTATTTTCAATTTTATTTTTTACGTCCAACCAGCTATCTAGACTATCTAAAGCAACATCAAAAGTCACCAATGTGCTGCGTGAAGGCCTAGCTTCAGAAGCTTCTGCATTAACAACATAATCAACCACACGATCTGCGATTTTTCCAAGCAAAAAATCAGATTTTAAATTATCTGAATTAACAAAACTTAACTTTGTTTGTTTTTTTTGTAATTTTTTTATTTGCGAAATTTCCACATTAGCTTTTTTAGCCACTTCATCAAAAGAAAAAATCGCAATATAAGCTGAATCGGCGCCATATTTCTCAATCATCGACTCTAGCGCTAAATAATCGACATGGCGTAAATTTTCCTGATTAACCACCGCAAGATTTTCCACATCTGCATCAGGAATCACAAAACTTCTTTGCAATTTGGCATCTAAACTTTTTTGCAAAAACTTGCGCCAATCATTGTCCTCACCCCACAACATTATTTTACCATTTTGAATTCTGGCTGGAATCAGAAGGTGATTGGCCAAAACATGATTTTCGACTGACTTATTTTCAAATTTTTTATTAGATTTTTCAGCATTTTTTGATGAATTTTTTTGTTCCAAAACATAATCAACAAAACTTTTTGCAAAAGAAATGTTAAAACTGGCGGAATATTTGTTTCCAGAAATTTTCTCATCGCTGATTTGCTCTGATTTTACCATGTCGGAAATCTCGCTATCACTGACAGAAGCTAAAGAAACAGAATTTAAGTTAAGACGCCCAAGCAAAGTCGCAAAAGCATTTCTTCTAGCACTTGAAACCGCGTTGTTTCTGGCATCAGAAGGGCTTTTTCCATTTACATCAACTATCACATTTTCAACCGAATAGATGTCGTCTGCAAGGGCATAAACACTGGAAGAAAACAATAAAATTGCAAAAAGAAAAAAAATTCTCGACATATCGAAAGTTTTGTTAGATTATTACAGAACCGTAGCATAGTTAGCTAATCTTTTCGCTCACATCTTAATTCGCAAGAAAAATGTCTGTAAATTATAAACAGGCCGGAGTTGACATCGACGCCGGAAATGAACTAGTAAATCGTATCAAACCCTTCGCCAAAGCAACTTCACGGCTTGGCGCTGATTCCGACCTTGGCGGATTTGGTGCGCTTTTTGATCTAAAGAAATGCAATTTTAAAGATCCCGTCTTGGTTTCTTCAACCGACGGAGTTGGCACTAAATTAAAAGTTGCAATTGAGGTTAATAAACATGACACCATCGGCATTGATCTGGTGGCAATGTCGGTAAACGACCTTGTGGTTCAGGGCGCTGAGCCATTGTTCTTCCTCGATTATTTTGCTTGCTCAAAATTAAACGTCGAAATTGCCGCAACAGTTGTTAAAGGAATCGCAGAAGGCTGTAAACAAGCAGGATGCGCTTTGATTGGCGGCGAAACTGCTGAAATGCCACAAATGTATAATGCTGGTGATTATGATCTTGCCGGATTTGCTGTTGGCGCAGTTGAACGCGATTTAATTTTGCCAAAAACAACTTCTGCTGGTGATGTTTTAATCGGCTTAAAATCAAGCGGATTGCACTCCAATGGCTATTCCTTAGCCCGCTTCATTTTACAGAAATCTGGCAAAAATTTCAGCGACAGTTTTGGCGAAAAAACCATCGGCGAAGTTTTACTCACTCCAACTAAAATCTACGTAAAATCTTGCCTTGCTGCAATTAAAACTGGCAAAGTTAAAGCCTTGTCCCACATCACTGGCGGCGGGTTAGTTGAAAATTTACCAAGAGTTCTTGCAAAAAACACTTCCCCTAAAATTGATTATAATTCATGGCAAATGCCCGAAATTTTCTCATTTTTGCAAAAACTTGGAAATGTGTCAGACGAAGAAATGCACCGCACTCTTAACTGCGGAATCGGCATGGTTTTAGTTTGCGCTCGAAATGATGCAAACCAGATCATTCAAATCTTAAATCAAAATGGCGAAGAAGCTGTGGTAATTGGAGAATTAACCACATTATGAATGATCTACTAAAGGAAATATTAGAAATTCCTGAAGAAACCCAGACTATTGAATTTAAAAGACTAAAAAAGAGCGAAAATATAGTTTCCAAAACAATTGAAACTATCGTCGCTCTAAGTAATACAGATGGTGGATATGTAATTTTTGGAATTGATGATCCAGAAAAAACAAAACTTAAAGGCTTAGACCGAATTTTTGGAATCGAAGAAGATAAGGACATATTTGATGAAATAAGTAGAGAGATTCAAAGAATAATGCCGCCAATATCTAATATTTGGGATCCTAAATTAATCAAAGTTGAAGAAATTAATAAAACAGTAGCATTACTCAGAGTTAATAAAGCAACCGAGCATTTTCACACTATCAATAATCAAGTTTTTGTAAGGCTTTTAAAAGGAAATAAAAAATTAACTCCACAAGAAATTATTAAACTAAGTTATGCGAAAGGCTTTCATAAAGCCGATCGAGAGTTGGTAGACGTTGATTTTGAGTTATTGAATACTTCTTATTTTGAAGAGTGGCGTAAAGCTCGTGGTTTTTCAGAAAATGATAGTGTTCAAAAAATTCTTTTTGATGTGGGATTAGCACGTAAAAACGACAAAGACAAAATGCAACCAACTCGTGCGGCTGTTTTATTATTTGCGAAATATCCAACTAACATAATGGAAACTAAATGTGCTGTTAGAGTATTCCAATATAAAGGAACTATTGAAGAATTTAAAGAAGTGCCAAATTTAATTGGATTACCGAAAACAATTGATGGCCCTGTTATAAAAATGATAAAAGAAGCGCATGACTATGTGTTAACATTACTGCGTTCAGGAATAGAAATCAAATCAGGTTTTGTGGCTAAATATCAAATTCCTGAAAGGGTTGTAAAAGAAGCTATAACAAATGCTATAATTCATAGAGATTACTACATTAAACGTGACATTGAGATTAGTCTTTTTGAGGATAGAATGGAAGTTTTAAGTCCGGGACTTTTTCCTTACAATATAACCAAAACAAATATTGGCAAAGTCAGAGCTGATGGTTATAGAAATGATTTATTGGTTAAGCATTTAAGAGAATTTCCTAATCCTCCAAATTTAGATCGTAATGAAGGTGTAAGGGCAATGAGGAATGAAATGCAGGAGTTAAGTCTATATAATCCTATATTTATTACTTATCCAGCAAGAGAAGATTCGGTAGAACTAGTGTTACTTAATGAAAAAAGGACTGATGCATGGGAGAAAATCAGAGCTCATCTTGAAAACAATAAATATATAACAAATGCTGACGCACGTAAAATAACAGGGGTAGTACAAGTATATAAAATGTCAAATTTATTTAAAAAATGGATAGATAGTGGTCTTTTGGTAAAAGTTGATGAAGATAGCGCTTCTAAAAGATTTACTAAATATAAACTATCTGACATTGAGTATTTAAGAACAACTAATAAGTAGTTTTTATTTGTAAAATGAAATACAAATAAAAACCAAACCCTTGCAAATATTGGCTCTATAGCTATTTTTATTTGCATTTCACTAAAAATTAACTTTTTATGATAAACCGCAAAATTTCCGTACATTTACAAGATTTTCCTGACGTTTCTTTTTTTAGCGATGAAAAAGATTTAATTGCCAATATGGACACCGTGCGTCTGGTTTGCAGCACTGCTTTATCAATTCGCGACAATAAAAACCTGCGGGTTCGACTTCCACTTAGCAAATTAATTGTCATTGGAAAAAATGCTGAAAAAATATCACCGTTTCTTGATATAATCCGCGATGAAGTAAACGTTAAAAACATTGAAATCAAAACCGAAATTGGTGATTTGGCTGAACTGAAATTGCAAATTAATTTTAAAAAAATCGGCGCAAAATATGGTGCTAAAGTTAAAGAAATCACCCAAGCTGCAAAAAGCAATCAATGGCAAAAAATTTCTGAAAAAACCATCGAAATTGCCGGTGTAAATTTAACTGATGATGAATTTGAATTAAAGCTAACAGCCAAAGATTCTGATGATAAAAAATTTGCAACCGCCGCTCTTCCAAGCAATGATTGCCTGATTCAACTCGACATTGAAGTTACTAAAAATTTAGAAGATGAAGGAATCGCCCGCGACATCATCCGCGCCATCCAACAAAACCGCAAAGATGCTGATTTAAACATCACCGATCGCATTAACTTACAAATTTTTTCAACCAATCCAAGAATTTTAGAAGTGGCAAAAAACTTTGAAGATTACATCAAAACTCAGGTTTTAGCCGACAGCCTAAAAACCTCAAATCACAAACCCACAGGAACAAAATTAATTTTCGACAACACCCTAGACGACGGCGATCTAACCATCGCAATCACCAACTAATTTCTGGCATTAGTTTTTTCGACTTGAACAATTCGTTGTGCTAGGCGGAATTTGCAATTCCGCCTTAGCTATTCATACAAATCTAAAAACACGTCTCTAGTTAAATTATGGCATGAACCTGTGGGCGGCATTGCAAATGCCGCCCAGCACCGAATTTACAAACTACTTTACCTCTCCAAGCCCATAAGCATCGTGAAGAACCCTCACCGCCAGCTCGCCATATTCTTTATCAATCAAAACTGAAATTTTAATTTCTGAAGTTGAGATCAGCAAAATGTTGATGCCCTTGCTTGCCAAAGTTTTAAACATTGTATGAGCAACACCAGAATGGCTTATCATTCCAACACCAATCACTGAAATTTTTGCGATATTATCATTAATTTTTAAATCAGCATATTTCACTTCATCTTTGATCGACTCAATCGCAATTTTTGCCCTTTCTAACTCGTCTTTTCCAGTCGTGAAGGTTATATCAATGAACTTCCCATCCGCACTAATATTTTGCACGATCATGTCAACATTCACTTCTTTTTCTGCCAAAGCGCCGAAAATTGCCGCCGACAAACCGGGATGATCCGGCATTTTGCTTAAAGTGATGCGCACATCATTTTTGCTATAACTAATTCCTGTGATAACTCTTCTTTCCATAATTTCCTCGTCATTATTAACTAAAATTGTTCCAGAATTTTCATTAACTTCTTCAAAAGTTGATAAAACTCTAACTCTAACATTATGCGCCATGGCCATTGCAACCGAGCGTGTTTGCAACACTTTCGAGCCACTGTAAGCCATTTCTAACATTTCTTCATAAGTGATTTTTTTTAAGCGCCTTGCTTTTTCAGTAATCCTTGGATCTGTAGTATAAACGCCATTAACGTCAGTGTAAATGTCACATAAATCAGCCTTAACTGCAGCAGCAACAGCAACCGCCGAAGTATCAGAGCCCCCTCTGCCCAGCGTGCTAACTCGTTTATCATCTTTGCAAACCCCCTGAAAACCCGCGATAACAATCACATCATATTCATTTAAACAACTTAGCAAAAACTCACCATCTATTGATTCAATTCTGGCCTTGCTATAAACATTGTCAGTTGCAATTGGAATTTGCCAACCCAAGAAAGATCTCGCTTTATAACCAATCGATTGCAACTCAAGCGCCAAAAGGCCACAGGTGATTTGCTCACCACTTGCAACAATCGAATCATATTCCTGCAAAGACTCGCTTGAAACCAAAGAAGAAACTTGATTAGCATAATCAACCAACTTGTTGGTAACCCCAGACATAGCTGAAACCACCACGATAACTTTGTTTTTTTTATCGAGCTCTGCTTTAACTTTTTTTGCAACATTTTTTATTCGCAAAACATCACCAACTGAAGTTCCGCCGAATTTCTGAACTATTAACATTTAAAACTATAAAAAATTAATTTTATGACATTTTCTTCTAGTTAAAGATTTTTCTCAAGAAAAAATTGATTTATGAGATGCCAACAATATTATTACGCTTTCGTAAATCAACTTTAAACGCCATTTTTGGATATGAATCTGTTTCGTAAACTTGCTAACAATATTTTCTTTAAACTTCTATTAGGCCTTGTCGCTGTAAGCTTTGTGCTTTTTGGCATCAGCGGATTCATTTTAGGAAGCCCTGCTTCTTGGGTTTTAAAAGTCGGAAGTAAAACCATCGGCATCAGCACCTTCGAGCAAGCCATGCAAAAGCAACGCGAGGTTATTTTAAACTCTAACAATTCCCCTGAGGCCTTGCAATATCTTGAATCAGACCAATTCAAATCTGACATTTTAAACCAAATTGCCAGCCGAGTTATGATCGAAAATCTGCGCAAAGATTTTGGTCTTAAACCAAGCAAAAAGCTTATTCTTTCTGAATTGGTGAAAGAAGAAACTTTCAAAACCGATGGCAAATTTGATCAAGAATTATTCACTCGTTTGCTAAAAAGAAACGGTCTTAATGAAGAAAAATATATCGAAGCAATCTCTAATGAAATCGCCACTGTCATGGCGGTTCAAACCCTTAACATGGTCGCCCCAGCAAACTCCAAAGAAGTTGAAATTAAAGAAACTTTCAAACAAGAAAAACGTTTGGCCGACATTGTCACAATTCCTTTAAGCATCATTAAAAGCCTGCCACAGCCAGAAGAAAAGGAACTTACTGAATTTTTTAAAGCTAATAAAGAAAATTACGCAACTCCAGAATTTCGTAAAATTTCTTACATAATTTTTTCTAAAAATGATTTCGTTAAAAATTCCGCAATCACCGACCAAGAAATCGCTTTAGAATATGAAAAAAACAAAGATCAATTCAAACAAGAAGAAACTAGAGATTTTTACAATATAATTTTTGACAAAGAATCTGAAGCAAAAGATTTTATCACCAAATTAGAGCAAGATAAAACCAACCTCAAAGCGCGTTTTGCTAAGCTGGCTCAAGAATTAAAAAACAAAAAAGAAAAAGATATAACGCTAAATAATTCTTCCAAGAAAAGCCTAATTCCAGAGCTTGCAACTCCGCTATTTGCGCTTGCAAAAGACCAGCATAGCGAAGTTTTAAAAAGCCCTTTTGGCTATCACGTGTTTTTATTAAATGCCATTCATCCTGAACATTTTGCCGCTTTGTCTGAAGTTAAAGCGCAAGTAAAACAACAGCTGCTTAAAAATCGCGAAGAAAACATTTTGCAAACCGAACTTAACAAAATTGACGACACCATTCTAACTTCAAATTCTTTACAAGAAGTGGCAAAAAAAACTGGCTTGCCTTTGCCTCGCGCAACAAAAATTAACAAAAACGGCGAAGATGAAGCTGGCAGAAAAATCACCGAAATTGCTTCTTTAGCTGATTTTAATAACAATGTTTTTACCTTAAAACAAAATCAAATTTCTAAAATTTATTCTGATAATTCAGGAAAATTTTACGTGATAAAGGTTGAAGAAGTTGCTTCTGCCTTCACTCCAGAGCTTTCTTCCGTAAAAAACAAAGTTGCAGCTGATTTATCTTTAAGCAATCGCCAAAAAGTTTTCATGGAAACTGCCAACAAAATTGCGGAAGAAATCAAAACACATCCTGAACAAATCGCGTCAATTGCTGCAAAATATCAGCTTAAATTTGAAAAAAATCGTGAATATCCGCGCATTCACTACATCGACTATCAAGGCCAAAAAATTCCTTATCAAAATGATTTCTTAAAAGAACTCTTTAGCATCAAGCTTGGAGAAGCAACTTCACTTACTCCAAACAATCCGCAAGAATTTGTAGTGGGAGTTTTGCGTTCAATTAAATCATACAAAGTAAATGCAAAGGAACTTGAAAAAGCCGTTGAACAAGCCAAACAAAGCTTTATGAGCGATGTGATGCAAGAATTTAACCAATATATGACCAAAAAACATCCAGTAAAATTCAACGAAAAAGTTCTAAGCAAAACTCAAGGAAAAGATGAATCTTAATCTCTCTGCAAAAGAATTTGATCAAATCCTTAAAACAGAAGGCGCTGCTTTGCTTTTTAAAAAAATTCCTTCTGACACCATCACGCCAGTTCTTGCCAGTCTTAAAATTGCCGCTAAATTCCCAAACGAACATTTTCTTTTTGAATCCGCAGAAAAAGGCAATAATAAAGGCCGCTTTTCAGTGATTGGGCTCATGCCAGATCTGGCTTGGAAATGCATTGGCAAAGAATCTTTCATCAATAATAATTTTGAAAAAAATCGTCATAATTTTGTTAAACAATCAGGCGATGCTTTAGAAAATTTTCGTCATTTAATTAACAGCGCCAAAATTAGCGACTCACAATTACAAAAAACCAATCTTCCAGCAATTTGTTCAGGCATTTTTGGCTATATGTCTTACGATTTCGTGCGCTTGCTAGAAAAAATTCCTGACCGAAATCTTTACGACGAAATAAAAATTCCCGAAAGCATTTTTATAAGGCCGCAAATTATCATAATTTTTGATGGCTTGTTTGACTGCGCCTACATTTGTGCTCCGACTTTTTCTTACCAAGAAAATGCTTTTAAAAAATCGTCCAAAAGAATTGCTTTAATTGAAAAAACTCTTGCTAAACCCCACAAACACAAAGCCAAAAACCACGAAATTAACTTTAACTTTTCAGCCAGCGCATCTAAAGAAGAATATTGTGAAATGGTTAAAAAAGCCAAAAGCTACATCACCAATGGCGACATTTTTCAAGTTTTGCCTTCGCAAAGATTAACCGCTGATTTCAACAAAAAAATTCCAGAATTTTCACTTTATCGCTCTTTACGGTCACTAAACCCCTCACCTTTTTTGTTTTATTTAAAACTTTTTGATTTTGTTTTAATGGGTTCAAGCCCTGAAATCATGGTTTCGTGCAAAAATAAAAAAATCACCATCCGCCCACTTGCAGGAACCAGAAAAAGAGGAGCAAACTCTTACGAAGACAAAAAAATTGCCGCTGAATTATTGCGCGACGAAAAAGAAGTGGCCGAACATTTAATGTTAATTGACCTCGGGCGCCATGATGTCGGGCGCGTTTCAGAAGCTGGATCGGTTAATGTCACCGAAAAAATGGTGATCGAAAATTATTCTCACGTAATGCATATTTCTTCCAATGTTGAAGGAATTTTAAGAGATGACAAAACTGCGTTGGACGCTTTGATTTCAGGCTTTCCCGCTGGAACAGTAAGTGGCGCTCCAAAAATTCGCGCTATGGAAATTATTGAAGAAATCGAAAAAATTAAACGCAGTTTTTATGCTGGCTGTGTCGGCTATTTTGCCAGCAACGGCGACATGGAAACCTGCATCACCCTTAGATCAGCACTAATTAAAGACGGAAAAATTCATCTGCAATCTGGCGCTGGCGTTGTGTTTGATTCAGATCCTGAATCTGAATATCAAGAATGTATCAACAAATTACAAGCTTTGGTAAAGGCTTGCGAGCTAATTAAAAATTTCTTATGAAAAAATTATTTTCACTTATTTTTACTCTAACTTTCGTCTCTTGCCAAAACTCTCACGCCCTAGAAGTTAAAAGTCGCGACATTAAAGCTGGTCAAGTTTTAAACCTAAATCAAGTGTTTAAGGGTTTTGGCTGCGAAGGAAAAAACATTTCTCCACAAATCAGCTGGAGCAACGCACCTAAAGAAACCAAAAGTTTTGCTTTTACAGTTTATGATCCAGATGCCCCAACTGGCAGCGGCTGGTGGCACTGGTTGGTGGTTAATATTCCAGTCAATTACACCAAACTTCCAAACAATTTTGGCGCAGAAAATAAATTTTTATTAGCTGACAACATTACCCAAATCCGCAATGATTTTGGCATCTATAATTTCGGCGGCTCCTGCCCTCCAAAAGGCGACAAACCCCATCGCTATATCTTCACCATTTACGCCCTAAAAACCGACAAACTCGACCTCAAAGAAGACGCAACCGCAGCCTTCGCTGGATTTTTCATCAACCAAAACACTATAGAAAAAGCCAGCTTCGAAGCTTTTTATTCCAGATAAAATAAAAAAGGGGTCAGACCCCTTTACGATATCTGAGTTTTTTAAGTTTTTGGTAAAGGGGCCAGGCTACTTTTTTTTTAAAAAGTAGCCTGGCCCCTTTACCAATACCAAAACCTAAACCCCAAGCAAATTATTCGCAAAACCGCCTGCGTCAAACTCCTGCAAATCTTCAATTTTTTCACCAACGCCAATCGCATAAATTGGTTTCTTAAATTTTTCTGCAATCGCCACCACAATTCCGCCTTTGGCTGTTCCATCCAATTTCGTTATAATCAAACCAGTGATTCCAACAATTTGATTAAAAATTTCCAATTGCATTTTAGCATTCTGTCCAGTTATAGCATCTAAAATCAACAGATTTTCATGCGGTGCTGTGGCATCAATTTTTTTAATCACCGTATTAATTTTCTTCAACTCATCCATCAAATTCTGCTTATTTTGCAGCCTTCCAGCCGTGTCAATCAACAAAACATCAAAACCATTTTTTTTAGCAAAATCCATCGCCGTATAAGCAACTGAAGCAGGATCTTCCCCCTCAAATTTTGGCTTCACAATTTCACAACCCGCCCTTTGCGCCCACACTTCAAGCTGTGCACAGGCCGCAGCCCTGAAAGTGTCGCAGGCTGCGATCAAAACCTTTTTATTTTGCTTGCTTAAATTTGCTGCAATTTTTCCAATTGTCGTAGTTTTTCCTGCACCATTAACCCCGTTAAACACAATAACATAAGGCTTGTGCGCCTCATCAACAACAATTTTTCCTTCACAGGGTTTTAAAATTTTTGCAATTTCTTCTGCCAAAAAATTTTTTATTGCCTCATCAGCAATTTTTTTATCAAATTTTCTTTCACTAAATTTTTTTAACAACCTACCAACCACTTCACTTCCCATGTCGCTTAACAACAAAATCTCTTCTAACTCTTCAATGGTTAAATCATCGAGTTTTTTATGAGTAAAAATCTGTTTAAAAGCACTCGAAATCTTGGCTTTCGAAAAAAAACTAAAAATTGACATTCTGCTACTTCAAATAATTCTGCGGATTTACAGCATCGCGCCCCTTGCGCAATCCAAAATAAAGCTGCGGCGATTTTACATTGCCACTCTGACCAACTATACCAACAACTTCTCCTTTTGCAACCTCTTGTCCACGTGCAACTTTTGCCCCCTTCAAGTGAGCATAGGCCGTAATCCAGCCCCCACTATGCTTAACAATAACCAAATTTCCATAACCCTTCAATTCATTGCCCACATAAGCAACCACCCCATCTTCAGCAGCTTGTACATTACTTCCTTCCTTAGCCTTAATGTTGATTCCATCATTATAAAGCCCACCAGATTTTGGCCCGAATTTCGAAACTATCGCACCTTTTAAAGGCCAAGCAAAGTGATTAGTTTTATTACTTGCTCTTTCGCTTGGCGCAAGCCTAGGCTCTGCCTTCAACACCACTGGTTTTGCAGCAACAATCTCATTTTTCTGCTCTTTGGGCAAAGCATAATTAACTTTCTTTTCTGCCATTACAGAATTTTGAGCCGCTGTTTTTCCTGACGAATCCACCACAGCAACTTGCTCAACGCTTCCCGCAATAATAATTTTTTCACCTTTTTTAAGAATATATGGCTTTTGCAATTGATTCAGCCTAATTATTTCATCAATCTTCATGTTATAAGCCCGCGACACTGAATAAAGCGTATCCCCTTCTTTCACCTCGTGATATTTAAGCGCTGGAATAACCAATTGAGTTTTAGACCTCACATTATAAGGCGCTGTAAGATTGTTGCGCTTAATTAAATCATAAACACTCACCTGATTTTTTTTTGCAATACTGTAAAGGTTTTCCCCTTCCAAAACTGTAACCGTTTTTTCTTTACCCACAGCATCCTGCAATGGTTTTTCTTTAATATCTTGCTGCACAACAACCGCCTTAACTGGCACTTCATCTAAATTTTTTTCACCAATAGCTGAACTGTCAATAATTCTTGGCGAAATTTTTTCAACTTTTTTTTCTTTTGGTCGATTATAATGATTATGCGTACGATCAAGAATCTGCGCCGGCTTTTGGCTGCAAGCAAAACACAAGAGAAGTAAAAAAATATTTAAAATTTTCTTTAGCATTTTACTTAGTTAGAATTCATTGTTAATTTATTTTGCCAAATATCACAATCTTACAATTTTTATGCAAATAATTTCTTATCTAAATTCTGAAACACAGCTATTTTTGACCATAATTTTTGCATTAATTTTTGGCAGCTTTGCAAGTTTGGTAAGCTATCGCCTTGCTCGCAAACAGCCCATCGCGCTTACTCGCTCAAAGTGTGCCAACTGTCAAACCAACTTAAAATTCTACAACTTAATTCCAATTTTTTCTTGGCTGTTTCAAAAAGGAAAATGCAGCTTCTGTCACCAAAAAATTTCTATTCGCTATCCAATAATTGAACTTGGTTTTTTAATAATTTTTCTACTTATCTTTTTTATTCTAAACCAACAGATCAATTTCAAAATGATCCTTTATTTCCTGATTGCAAGCAGCCTGATAATTATGGTGATCACCGACCTTGAAGAATATTTTATTCCCGATTCAGTGCAATATTTTTTCGCTTTTTTTGCTATAATTTTACTGATTCATGAAAAAGGAAATTATGCCGCAATAAAAAATTTAGATGGCGCTTTTCTCTATGCAGGATTTGGCCTTGCACTATATTATTTCTTTTTCTTCACCGCAAAAATCGAAGCTTTAGGAATTGACGACATAAAATTTTTCTTCATCGCTGGCCTGCTTTTTGGCAGCAAAGTTTTTTTAACTTTTATGCTGTTAAATGGAATATTTGGTATTTTATTTGGATTAATCTGGCAAAAAATCACCAAAGAACAGCTCTTCCCCTTCGCCCCAGCAATCTGCCTTACCACCTTATTTTGCCTGTTATTCCCAAAATTTGACGTGGTCGAGCTGATTGGTTCATTATTATTTTAAAATCCGCCGCCAATTAAAGCGGCGGACTGGTGCAAAAAGCCTATCACTTAAGATAAACCTCTCATCTGCCCGAAGAAAAAAGAAGCTTACGCTATCTTAATTCAATGTAGTAATTACTGCTACAGTAACTAATATCACGAAAGGAATAAAAATCATAGCTACAAATAGTAGTTAACAAGACAAGAAATTTATCGAAAAATAAGGATTAACTTGAATCAATCCCCAAACAATAAACTCTTAAAACACTCTATAATCAACGATCTCAAAGACCATTGATCAACTCATCCCTCGTTTTTTTGAGTTCCAAATCAACTAAAGGAATGAGTCCCTTTTGCAACAAATAGCCATCATTTCCAATGGTATCTTTGCTTACAATTTCCAATAAAAACTCACGCATGCCCTTAATTAAAGCAACATGCTGTTTTTTATAATAAATATAAAGCGGACGAGCAACAGGATAAACCCCCGAAGTAATATTAGCAAAGCTTGGCGCCGCATTTTCAATTACAGCAGCTTGAATTAAATTATGATTTTCTTCTAAAAATGAAAAACCAAAAATGCCCAGCGCATTTGGATCATTACGCAATTTTTGCACAATCAAATTATCATTTTCACCAGCTTCAATAAAGCGTCCATCACTTCTTACCACCGAACAATTTTTCTTTCTAATTTTTTGATCAGGAAAAGCCGCAACATATTCTTTTAAATTTTTACAACCCTCTTCCATAACCAACTCAACAAAGGCATCGCGGGTTCCTGAACTGATCGGCGGGCCATAAACCACAATGTCTAAAGCTGGAAGACGAGCATCAATTTCATTCCATTTTTTATAAGGATTATTTATCAACTTATTGGTTTTTTCGTCAATTATTTTATCCGACAAAGCTAAAAAAACTTGCGATTTAGTTAAACTAAACTTTTGACCAGCAACTGAATTAGCAAGCACAATGCCATCATAACCAATTTTGATTTCACCAATTTCTTTCACATTATTTTCATGACATTTTTTCACTTCACTTGCTTCAATTTTTCTTGAAGCATTCGCAAAATCAGGAAAATCATATCCAACACCTTGACAAAATAATTTGAAACCACCACCAGTTCCAACAGCTTCAACGATTGGAGTTTTAAAACTAGAATTGCGTCCAAATTCTTCAGCAATTGTTGCGGCAAAAGGATAAACCGTTGAAGAACCCACCATTTGAAGATGTTTACGAACACGCAAAGCAGAATCTTGCGCAACAGAATCAGCGAGAGAAAAAAGCAGAGAGAGAAAAGCTAGAATGTAAAATCGCAACATATCGCTTTTAATCATTTTTTTAAAGAATAATTAATTTAAATCACCAAAAGCGAAAGCCACAAAGACGACTGAAAGAAAATGTATCATCAAAGTAAATAAAAATCAAGTTACAAAATCCTTAATGGCACTGTCGCAAATCAATTAAAACTTATCTATTTATTTTTTGTTTTTTTATTCCTAAAATTTAACTTCATTCTTTTCTAAATTAACTTCGATTGATGATTATCCGCACAAAAAACACATTTCTTGCCCTGATCTTGCTGTGCCTTTTTTGCGTTGCAACCCCTGCTTTCGCTTACCAAAACCACTCTGTGATAATCAAAGGAAACGAGCGCGTTGACGAAGACACCATAATTTCTTACGTCAATATTTCTGGCATTAAACAAGGCTCCACCAAGGCCCTGCAAGATTCCGTTAAAAAACTCAACGAATCTGACTTATTTCTAGAAGCAAAAATCCACAGCAACAACGGTATCATAACCATCGAAGTTAAAGAAAACCCAGTTATCAGCGAAGTAAAAATCGTCGGCAATAAAAAAATCGAAGACGAAACTTTGCAAAGCGAATTAAGCCTTAAAAAACGCGCCATTTTTACCAAAGCAAAATTGCAAAGCGACTTGAAACGCTTGAATGAAATCTATCTCAAATCAGGGCGTTTTTTAACTAAAATTGATCCTAAAATAATTCAAAAAGATCAAAATCGCGTTGAAATAATTTTTGAAATTTCTGAAGGACCAAAAGCAAAAATCGCCGAAATTTATTTCATCGGAAACTCTGCTTTCAGCGATCAAGACTTACTCAGCGAAGTTTCAACCGCCAAATCAAAATGGTGGAAATTCCTTTCTTCCTCTGATTCCTACGACTCTGATCGCATCGAATTTGACAAAGAAAAATTGCGCCGCTTTTATGGCTCTAAGGGTTATGCCGATTTTAACGTAATTTCTTCAACCGCCCAAATTGCGCCAACCAAAGACAAATTTTTTATCACCTTTTTGCTTGAAGAAGGCATAAAATATAAAGTTGGAGAAGTTAAAATTGAAAATCACGTACAAAAATTTGACGAAGAAATTTTAAGAAAAACCATTCTGCTTGAATCAAAAGATGTTTATAATTCTGACATGGTAGAAAAAACCGTTGATCGCATGATCGAAATAATGTCAGAAAAATCTTACGCCTTCGCTCATATCGAACCAATTTTAAAGCGCAATCCAGAAAACAAAACCATCGACATCATTTTCGTAATTAATGAAACTCCGCGCATTTACATCAATCAAATTATCATCAATGGCAATACGCGAACTCACGACGAAGTGATCCGCCGCGAGCTTCGCTTCCGTGAGGGTGACGCTTACAACATCAATAAAATCAACCGTTCCAAACAGCGCATCCAAAATCTTGGTTTTTTTGAAAAAGTTGATTTCAAAACCAACCGCATCGGCAACACTGACAAAGTTGATTTAGTGATTGAAGTAAAAGAAAAAAAGACTGGCGAATTAAATCTTGGTGTTGGCTATTCAACCGTTAACAAGCTCACCACTAACGCGGGAATCAAAGAACGAAATTTATTTGGAACTGGCCAAGAGCTTGGCTTCAACGTACAAAAAGCCTACAGCCAATTAACCAGCGAAATCAATTACACCAAACCATATTTCATGGGACGCGCTATTGACGTTGGTTTTGACGTTTTCAAATATCAATTAAGCAAAAGAAACACATTGGTCTATGACCAAGACTCTAGCGGAGTTACCGTGCGTGGCAACTATTCCATCACCGAATTTTTAGGACATCAAATCCACTATTCTCTAAGCAACCAAAGCATCAACAACATCGACCCCACAGCATCAATTGGTTTGCAAAACCTACAGGGAAGTTTTGTCAGCTCGGGAATTGGTCACAGTTTATTTTATGACAAAAGAGACAATAAAATGAACCCTCGCCAAGGCTATTATGCCTCTGTATCTCAAGACTATACTGGCATCGGCGGCGACATCAAAACCATCAAACATGAAGGATCCGCTGGCTATTACATCCCCGTCATCGAAGAAAGTTATGTCTTCAAAATTCTTGCTCGTGGCGGCGCCATTCAGGGCCTTGGCGGCCAAGGCGTGCGCAGCAACTATGGTTTCTTTTTAGGCGGCAACAACTTCCGCGGTTTTGAATATGCCGGTATCGGCCCCCGCACCATTTCCAACGGAAGCGCCGTTGGCGGCAGCATCATTGGCGGTAAATATTACTACGTCGGAACCGCCGAATTTATGTTCCCTCTTGGCCTGCCAAAAGAACTCGGCATCAACGGAATTCTCTTCAGCGACAACGGCATGGTCAAAGGCGTCGACCCAATCAGCCGCCAAAATTCCTCAATCGCCGATTCTGGAAAAATGCGATCATCCTACGGCCTCAGCATCGCCTGGTCCTCCCCCATGGGCCCCATCCGCCTAGACTTCGCCAAAGTCGCCAAAAAAGAAGTCTACGACCGCACCCAAAACTTCCGCTTCAGCTTCGGCACTACTTTTTAGGTTGTTAAAAAACGCTAAATAATTTTACTTTTTCTACACATAATTACAGAAAGAATGGTGATTGATGATGCGATGATCAGATAAACTGGAATCACATTATAATTACCATAAATCTTTATAAACCATGTAAGTATAAATGGGGTAAGACCTCCAAAAAACGCTGATACAATATTAAAAGAAAGCGCCGTTCCACTTGCTCTTACATTAGCGGGGAAAATCCTAGATATCATTGACGGAATAGAGCCCTGATAAAAAACAATAATTAATATAAATAAAACACACCCCAAAAAACTTACAACAAATTCTGTATCTAATATCAAATAAAAAATTGGAAAAATCAAAACCACAAATATTACAATCGAGCTGATTAAAACTTTATAAACTCCAAATCTGTCAGAAAGGATTCCCGACAATAAAGAAAAACAACCGAATAAAAAAGTGCAACACAGATATATTACAGAAACCTGTAGCTGACTATAGTTCAAACCTTTTACCATAAAGGTCGACAAGAATCCAAAAAAAATATAAAAAGGAACGCTGATAGAAACAAATAATCCACAAATAATTAAAAATCTTCCTTTATGATTTTTGAATAATTCAGCTATAGGATTGTTTAAAGTAAGCCTGTTTTTTTTCAGATCTGAAAATTCCACACTTTCATCTAGCTTATTCCTGATATAAATTCCAATCATTCCTACAGGAAAACTGATTAGAAATGGGATTCTCCATGCGTAATTACTCGCAGGAAAATAAAAATTACAAACAAAAGAAGATAAAAAACCACAAAATAAGCCAAAAGCTGTGCTAGCAACAGCGACCGAACCAAGTAAACTTTTCTTCTTACTGTAAGGATCTGATTCCATTAAATATGTCATAAATCCAGAAGTTTCTCCCCCCATAGAAAAACCCTGTAGCAAACGAATTATTAATAGCAAAATCGGTGATAATATTCCTACTTCGGCATAAGTTGGTAAAATACCAATTAAAGCCGTTGGAATTGACATCAACATGATTGAAACAGATAAAGCAAGTTTACGACCGTATCTATCACCAATATGCCCAAACACAACTGCCCCAAGTGGGCGCATAAAAAAACCCGCAGCAAACAAACCAAAAGTTGCAAGCAAAGAAGTATAAAGATCAGTAGCTGGAAAAAATAAATTACTTATAACAACTGCAAAATTAGCATATAAAATATAATCATAGTTTTCTAAGACATTCCCAATTACTCCAGCAATTATAATTTTACGACTCTCCTTCATAATTAAATGTTTTCAAATTCTTTCTGATTAGAAATTCTTGCGATCAGTTCAGAAACAAGCTTCTTTGGTTTGACACCTCCCTTAAAAATTGCGTAATACGCAATGTCTGGGGAAAGGTGTTTTACTCGTTTAATTTCTATATCTTTAGCACCTTTGCAATAATCCTCATGAAAAATTGTCACTCCTAAACCAGCACTAACCAACGACTTTAGAATATCCCACGACCCATGATTTAAATCTATATCACTTTTTAAAACCTTTGCAGCAATATTAAATTTCATTATATCAGAAATTGCATAACTGCCAGTATGTATATAATTATATTGCCCAATTTTCTCAAAGGTAATTTTTTTATCAGGAATTAAACTTAAAGGATGCCCTAGAGGGGTTATTAGCGCTGGTTTATAGTCGGAGATTTTTTGATAGTTAAGATTTTTTTGTATTAAACTTAAATCTTCTAGCGGATAAATTGCTACATCAACCTCACTCTGCTCAATTTTTTCACAGGCTTCTTGACGTGTTAAATAGGACAATTGTAATTTTAAATCTGGGTTTTTAATCTTTATAAATTTTATTGCGCTTGGAATCAAAATAGAAAATACCGAATGATGCCCTGCGATTCTTAATACACTTTCCTTGTGTTTTGTACTGCTAAGAAGAAACTTGTCACACAGCTCGTCTGCCCCGCTTACAATAGGAAATGCCATCTCATAAAATCCCTTACCATCTTCTGTTAATTCAAAACTTTTACCATTTTTTTTGCTGCGTTTTATAAGCTTAGTATTCAGATCTCTTTCCAAACTTTTTATTTGAAGACTAACGCTAGATTGACTTAAGCACATTACTTTCGCGGCTTTTGCAAGACTACCATAAGTAACGGTATTACAAAAACCCCTTATTTGCTGAAGGCGATTATTTTTATAATAAAATTGAGGAATTTTTGTTGAAAAATCCATTATAGAAAAGCAATTGCAATTTATTGTAACTTAAAATATCCTCAGTAGGATTATAAAGGCGATAGTGAGTAATATGCCTAGTTTTACCCTCCCGCACGGATGTTTAAAAAAGATTATTTGTTTTTTAACTCACCACCTACATAACTGTATCATTTTAGGACATTTTTGTTTAAAACTAATATAAAAATATATGAAGACAGTTGGGTTTTTTACACCTATATTAAAGACCGTCAGAACATCAATTCCAAAAACTATACCCTTTTCTCATACACTTCTACATGATACCGAAAAAACCATACCCCCGAAAACTGTCCTCAGAAATTTTTCTCAAATAACAGCCCCTGAAGCTTCTCATGCTTTCTTAACAAGCACTACAAAACCATTATTCCCAGGAACCTCTATCAGAAATTTTTCTCACACAAAGGCATCTGAAATTTCCTATAAGACACCTATAGAAGAAATAAAAATTACTCCTCTTTTACCAGAAAATCCTGAGCACTTTGAAGCCTTTAAAAAAATCATTACTAATGAGCATATTGTTTTTACCTCTTCTTGGATTGACAAATGGTTTGGAATAAAACAATTACGCCAAAAATGCCACAATACTGAATTAAAGCTTAAAATGATTGATGAAGGAGATGACGATATTTCATTGCCAAAAGAAGTTGTAGATTCTTACAAACAAGGAATGTCTCCAACACAAATTACTCTAAATAGATTTTTTGCAAAACCAGAAAATCAAAAGAAATTAATGGAAATATATTTAAAAATGGGGCATCATGCGGCCGAAACTGGGTTGGGATATTATAAATTTGAAGACAAAGAAGGAAATTTAATGGGTGGAGGAGCTCTTGCACCTCTTTCCGATGAAAAACCAGTTGAAAAAGTAGATATTGCACTACACATATTAACTCCAAAACAAGGATCTGGAACTATCTGCTTAAAAAAACTTTTAACCAAAGCCTTTGAAGAGCACGAAATTAAGCAAGTTTGGGGAAGCTCAATTATCAATCATCCTGGGACTCCAACTTTATGTGCCAGACACGGTATGATGATAAGAAATTATGAAGGAATGAAATATTATTTTATTGATCGTGAAATGTGGGAAGCTAACAAAAAGAAGCAAAGTATTATGGATGACCCTGAATCCGCTGCAAATTATTACGACCCTAAAAAGGGCACTGGTAGATAATTGAGTTTTATTAAATACTTTTAATAAGTATCAATTATAACCAGCTTGCCTTTCTAAGCAAAATTAAATTTCATGCTGAAAATTTTTTATCAATATATTTTCAACAATGGCAATGAAATCAATTAATTTTGGTCACGGTTTTTTTATTTTAAACTATCTAACAAAAATATTTAGAGACCAATCCAGCCTGACACTAGATGCAATAGCGAACACCACAAAACAAACCCAAGAATCACCAAAAGAAGTTATGGCCATAACTTCAAAACCTGTAACATCACAAAAAGTCCCAACATCACAAATCACGCCCACACCGCCAGCATTCCCGACATCACACAATCTAACCAC
>CAZOKU010000016.1:0-30225 GCA_964580715.1 uncultured Rhizobium sp.
GCTATCTCTTCGTGAGTACTTGGTTTTGACGCATTTTTATCCCGAATTGGCGTTTTAAATAAAACTTATTTATGACAATAAAATCAGTTGATGCAAAAACATTGGAAACATGGCTTAAAAACGGTGAAGCGGTTCTTGTTGATGTTAGAGAACCAGCAGAACATGCTGCGGAAAATATTTCTTGCGCTCATTTATTGCCCTTAAGTCAAGTTCACATTAATTTATTGCCAGAATTTAAAAATAAAAAATTGGTTATTCATTGCCGTTCTGGCAAAAGAAGTTTAAGTGCTTGTGAGTTGCTTGTGTCGCAAGATCCAAGTCTTGAAGTTTATAATTTGGAAGGTGGAATTATGTCTTGGAGTTCTCTTGGGTGTAAAGTTGAATCTTCGGGGAAGTTTTTTTTACCGCTGGATCGTCAAGTTCAGTTAACCATTGGTCTTGGAGTTTTTCTTGGAAGCGTGCTTGGTTATTTTGTAAATCCAATTTATTTTTTATTATCCGGATTTTTTGGGGCAGGGCTTATTTTTGCAGCTCTTAGCGGAACTTGTGCTTTAGCATGTCTTCTTACTAAAATGCCATGGAATAAGGCTTGTGGCAAATCATCTTGTGCTTTTGTAAAAAAATAACTTTTGATTTATTGAATCTATGGGCGGAATTGCAAATTCCGTCCAGCACATAATAAATCAAACTTTGATTTGCAACAGAGGACTAATTAATATTAAGACAGCTTTTCTTCTAGAGTTTTAACTTCTTGCAAAAATTTTGAATCAGAATCCATCATTTCTTGCACCAATTTAACAGAATGAATAACTGTTGCATGGTTTTTTCCGCCAAATTCTTTGCCAATTTTTGGTAAAGAATCAGAAGTTAAACTTTTGGCTAAATACATTGCAACTTGGCGCGGACGCGCGATGTTTCTGGTGCGGCTGTTAGAATTTAAATCAGAAATTTTAATTCCATAAAATTGTGCAACAGCTTTTTGAATTTTATCAATAGTTGGTGCAGCGTCTTTTGAGGCTTTGAAATAATTTGATAAAATATTTCTAGCATTTTCAATGTTGATTTCTTCCTCAAGCAAAATTTTATTAGCGGCAAGTTTTTTGATTGCGCCATCAAGATCACGGATTGAAGTGGAAATTTTTTCTGCGATATAGCTGATCACTTTTTCGCAAATTTCTTGTTCGTAAGTTGCGGCTTTAGACTTTAAAATGGTAAGACGATCTTGATAATCAGGATTTCTGAAATTGATGATCATGCCGCTGGTAATGCGAGATTTTAGTTTTTCATCAATGTTTTCTAGGTCAGAAGGGCAGCGGTCGCAAACTAAAATCACTTGCTTATTGTCTTCAACTAATGAGTTAAAGCTGTTCATGAATTCTTGTTGAGTGCTTTCTTTTCCAGCGATGAATTGCAAATCATCAACAATTAGCACGTCAATTGAACGCATTTTTTCTTTAAAATTCATCACGTCATTGTTGCGCACTGATTGTACGAAGTGATACATGAATTTTTCAGCTGATAAATAAACAACTTTTTTGCTTTTGTCAGTTTCTTTGATTTGCCAAGCCACAGCTTGTGCAAGGTGAGTTTTTCCCATGCCAACTCCACCATGAATAAAAAGTGGAATTTTGTCATCAAATAAAGAAGTTTGCGCGTCTAATCCAGCGGCAATTTTTGCCATTGAAAGGGCAAATTTGTTGTATTTAGCACTAACGAAATTTTGAAAAGTGTAACGAGGGTTTAACTCAGTTCCAAATGCAAAAACATTATCATGTTTTGAAAGACTAACAACTTTTTGTGCAGCGCTTGAAAAATTAGCAGTTGAAATTTGCACAACAGAATTTTCGCTAGTTTCTTTTGCAACGTAAATTACTGCAATCTTTTTAATTTGTGGGTTGAAGCCTTGAACTGTTTTGAGTAATTTTTTTGTTTCAATAAATTCACGAATAACCCAATCGCGAATAAATTTTGAAGAGGCAGATAAAATTATTTCACTGCTTGATGCAGAAAAAATTTCTAAACCAGCAAACCATTTTTTGAAAACTTCTTCACCAAATTCATTTTGGCAAGATGACAAGAATTGTTCTAACAAGGTTGAATAATTTTTTGCTGAATTTGCAAGAGCTAAAGCTGACATTTAAATTTGCCTCCATGATAAAATTTTACCATGAAGGCAAATGATTTTTTCTTTTGAGTTTGAATTAAAGCTAACGCAAGAATTAGCTTTTTTCAGAATTTTTAGAGAGATTTTTTTATCTGACATTTTATTTTTCCTGATCTGTCATTTTTTGTTTCTTGCGAAATTAAATACTAAAATTTCGGATCGCATTTTTAGAAATGATTTTTGCTTACGTCAAAGAATTTTTTTTTATTTTTTTAAAATAAATTTATTGACAGTTTGTGAAGTTAAACAAATCAATGATGCTGTTTTGAGAAGGCTTGATATGAAAGGAATGATGATGGGTGAAACTTTTTTTATTCTAGAGAGATATAAGCGCAAAAAGAAGCAATGATTTTTTTTGTTTTTAATTATTATTTTTTTACAGCTTGTTCTTTTTTGGACGAATAATAAATTATAATTAATCCAGAAAAAATTAGAGGCAAAGAAAGAACTTGTCCCATGGTTAATTTTGCAAATAAAAAACCAAGATGTTGATCTGGTTCGCGAAAATTTTCTAACAAAATTCTAAACAATCCGTAAAGAGATAAAAATAATCCGCTGATCACTCCGATTTTGTTTTTTAATTTTGTGTAATTGTAAAAATAAAATAAAATCGCAAATAAAATTATCCCTTCAAAAAACGCTTCATAAAGTTGACTTGGATGACGAGGTAATTCTCCAGCATTTGGAAAAATGAATCCAAAATTTGAACCAGTGATTCTGCCGTAAAGTTCTAGATTTATAAAATTAGCAATTCTGCCACAAAACAATCCAACTGGTGCTGCAACAGCAAGAACATCCATTAATTTGAAAAAATAAATGTTATATTTTTTGCAGAAAAGCCACATGCCAAATATCACGCCAAAAAGCCCGCCATGAAATGACATGCCGCCATTCCAAATTGCAAAAATTTCAAGTGGATGATTTAGAAAATAATTTGAGCCATAAAATAAAACATAACCTAACCTTCCGCCGAGTAATATTGAAAACACTATCCACATCAACCAATCGTCATAAGCTTCTTGTGACATAAATTTTTCTTTTTGATTGCTTTTTTTTAACCACAGCATCGTAAAAATTATACCAAAAATATAAGCGAGGGAATACCATCTGATTGCAATAGGGCCAATTGCAAGTGCAACAGGATCAATTTCTGGAACAATTATTGGAAACATTGTTTTTATTTTTTTGTGCGGTTAAGTAATAAAAAATCTGCCAAAACGCAAGCAAGCATTGCCTCACCAACAGGAACAGCGCGAATTCCAACGCATGGGTCATGACGTCCTTTAGTGATGATTTCACAGTTATTGCCAGCAACATCAATGGTTTTTCTTGGCAACAAAATTGAGCTGGTTGGTTTTACGGCAAATCTTACAACAATGTCTTGCCCTGAAGAAATTCCACCCAAAACTCCACCAGAGTGATTGGAGGAAAATTTTAAATTGTTATTTTCCATCCACATTTCATCTGCAAGTTCTGATCCTTTTTTGCTTGCTGCAAGCATGCCGTCCCCGATTTCAACAGCTTTTACTGCATTAATTGACATCATTGCAGAAGCAATTTTTGCATCAAGTTTGTTGTAAATTGGTTCGCCAAAACCAGTTGGAACATTTTTTGCAACCAGCTCTATAACCGCTCCAACAGAGTCACCATTTTTTCTGATGTTTAATAAATAATCTTCAAAATTTTTTGCTGCAATTTTGTCTGGACAGAAAAAATCATTATTATTTATCTCAGAAAAATCAATACGAGAACGATCAATTTTTTGTTCGCCAATTTGAGTTAAATATCCAGTAATTTCAATTTTTTCATAAGCAAGAATTTTGCGAGCAACAGCACCAGCAGCAACTCGCATTGCAGTTTCTCTAGCAGATGATCTTCCACCGCCACGATAATCACGAATGCCATATTTTTTAAAGTAAGTATAATCCGCATGGCTCGGGCGAAATTTGTCTTTTATTTCAGAATAATCTGCACTTTTTTGATCTTGGTTAAAAATAATCAATGAAATTGGGGTTCCTGTGGTTTTTCCTTCGAAAACGCCAGATAAAATTTTTACTTTATCTTCTTCTTGTCTTTGTGTGGTAAATTTTGATTGCCCAGGTCTTCTTCGATCTAAATGTTTTTGAATGTCATTTTCATTAAGATCAAGCAAAGAAGGACAGCCATCAATCACACAGCCAATTGCTTCTCCATGGCTTTCGCCCCAAGTTGTAAAAGAAAAAATTTCACCAAATTTGTTGCTCATATAATTTATTGATTAGTTTGTTTTAAAATTAAAACTGGATTTTTAGTAAAAACCAAATGATCACCTTCTTCATCAATTTTTAATTCACCAGCAGTGATGTCGCCAATTTTTCCACTAGCAAAAACGTCATACATGATTACTTCATTTTCGTCTTTATGTGAAGCCTCTCTGGCTTTAATGTGGTAAATTTGATTATCATTGTGTTGATAGTCAATTCTGGGGTTAGTCATAACTTTTCTAGTTTGAAAGTTATTCATGTTATCTTGAATTTGTTTAACCACTGTAATGGTTTTGCTTTTATTTATTGCGGCAAACAAATAAACAAACATTCCGCCAACAATTAAAAAATAGCATAAAATTGTAAGGAATTTTTTAATTCTTAAATGAGAATTAATAATTTTTAAAACTTCCTGTGTTTTAATATCCATTTTTAGTTTCCTTGAATAAGGGTTATGGAAAAACTTTCCAACGCTTCAACGGCATTTAACTTATCAATTTCCAATTTGCACCTTTTAATTTTTTTATTACTTAAAATCAAATCCATTACATCTTGAGCCATTTTTTCAATTAACTTGAATCTTTTTTGGGAAATTAAAAGTTTAATTTGAGAAACCAATTTATCATAGTCTATCGTGTCATTGATGTCGTCACTAACTAAAGAATTTTCATGATCAGTTTCAATTTCGGCGTTAATTATAATTTCGCGATCAATTTTTTCTTCCCATTTATAAATTCCAACAATAGTTTTAAGTCGTAAATTTTTTATTTTGATTATCATACTTGAAATTTTTTAGCGCAATTGTAATGCTTTGCTGCAACTTAGCATAACATCGAGAAAGAATAATTAAATTAATAATTCGATTACAACGATTTCTTATTATGAATCAAGATATTATATGGCTTAAAGACCATAAAAAACCTTTAAAAAAGAATAAAAATTTTAATATGTTTTTTTTAGTTATCATTATTGGAACCTTAATTGGCCTTGTTTTGTGGCATTTTTTTGTCAACAAAGTTGATGCGCTTGATGTTAAAATTCCCGAATCAAAAAATTTAACTTTCAACGACAAAGAGCCAACAGCTTTAACAATATCACAAATTGCTAATGAGCTTGAAAATGCTGATGGAAAGCCGATTTTGCTGTATATTTACACCACTTGGTGCAAAATTTGCACGAATAACTTTCCTGAAATTAACGAATTGGCGCGAGAATTTCAAAATACAGAGTTAAAATTTTTGGCAATTGCAATTGATCGAAACCTTGAGGCTCAACATTTTCAATATTATCTAAATTCTTTTGGAAATTTATATTTTGAACCAAAATATCTCGCATTTAAAGATGGTTTTGTTGAGTTTTTACACAAAAAACACATAAATTATGACAATCGCATTCCTTTTACTGTATTGATTTCAAGGCAGGGCGATGTTATAGTTAAGGCGTCTGGAAAAAGAGGTAAGGCCGCTTTGCGTAAAAAAATCGTTAAAGAGCTTTATCCAAGCAATTAGATAAACTAATTAGTGTTAATAAAAATTATACTCCGATGCTAGTTATACTTATGATGCTAGGCGAGATTTGTAATCCCGCTTATTATGTTTATGCATTAATTTGGTATAGCATCGTTATAAATCAAGTAAATCATTCATGTCGATAAAAATTACACTTTTCAACAGTCTTTCAAATAAAAACGAGACGCTTACAACCATCGAGCCAAATCATCTAAAAATGTATGTTTGTGGACCAACGGTTTATGATCGTCCACACCTTGGCAATGCTCGCTCCGCTGTGATTTATGATTTATTTTTCCGTTTTTTTAAAGAAGTTTTTGAAAAAGTAACTTACGTTCGAAACATCACCGACGTTGACGACAAAATTAATTTAGCGGCAAAAGAAGGCGGCATTTCAATTCAAGAATTAACCACCAAAATCACTGATTTTTTCTATCAAGACATCGATGCATTGCAGGTTTTGCGCCCAACTTTTGAGCCCAAAGCAACTGAGCATATTTCTGAAATGATTGAGATAATTCAAAAACTAATTGCAAATGGTTTTGCTTATAAAAATGACGGCCATGTTTTGTTTGATGTCACTGCTTACAAAGAATATGGAAAACTTTCAAACCGCCAGTTAGATGAAATGATCGCGGGCGCAAGAATCGAAATTGCTGGATATAAAAAAAATCCGCTTGATTTCGTCTTGTGGAAGCCTGCTGATAAAGAAGATGACATCTCAAGCATCTTTGAAAGCCCATGGGGCAAGGGTCGCCCAGGTTGGCACATCGAATGTTCAGCAATGAGTTCAAAATATTTAGGCAATGATTTTGATTTTCACGGCGGCGGCGCTGATCTAAAGTTTCCGCATCACGAAAACGAAATCGCCCAAAGCGTTTGCGCCAATCAAGGCTCACATTTTGCAAGATTTTGGGTTCATAACGGTTTTTTAACAGTTAACGGCGAAAAAATGAGCAAATCGCTGAAAAATTTTATCACAGTTCGTGACCTGCTTAATAAAGGAGTTAACGGAGTGGTCATTCGTTATTTCCTGCTTTCAAGCCACTATCACAAACCGCTGGATTTTAACGAAAAAGCGATTCAAGATGCTGCAAAAACTATTGACAAATTTAACTCGATTTTGGATCAAGAAATTATTGAAGATTCTGTCAAGCTTAAACCCTCGGAGCATATTCTAAATCTGCTTGCTGATGACTTAAACATCTCTAAAGTTATTGCTTATTTACATGAGTCTTTTAAAAAGATTAAAGAAAGTGATGACAAAGCGCTAAAAAGATTATTTGCAAGAGAACTTGCATTTTTAGGCTTTCTGTATCAAAGTGAGAAAAACTTTTCACTTGTTTTAAGTGAAGAAGATGAGAATTTTATTAATGACCAAATCGCTCTTAGAATAAAAGCAAAGCAAGAAAAAGATTTTATAATCGCCGATAAGATCAGAAATGATCTTTTATCTCGTGGTATAGTTTTAGAGGATGTGGCGCGTGATAAGACATTGTGGAAACAATTATTAAATTAATAAAAAATATTATGTCAAAGCAAAGACCAGGTGAAGGATCTGCGAATACAACTATGAGCATTGAAACTGCGGGTTCGTTAAGATTAGTAAGAGAAGAATTAAAAAAAATGGGTGTACAAAATGGAGCTAAAAAAGTTACAAGAGATACAGGAGACACAGGTGCAACGGCAGCAGAGGAACATCAGCCGCCCTTATCTGCGAAGGGTACATCTCCTGTAACATCAGGCTCTCCAGACACTCGAGATGGAGATGAACTGTCGCTACTTCCTTCTACAGATGATGTGAGACAATCAGTTTTAAGAGGGGGTTCACCTTCGAGTGTTGTTAGAGATTTAACAATGCAGCGAGGCGAAACAGATGATAGAGTGCCTGAAGGTGCTGTTGATGGAGATTCTCCTGTGCGAGTTATGGAAGAGTTAAAAGATTCACCTGTTAGCGCCATCTCTGGTTTTGAAAGGGAACATCAAAATTTTATTAAAGCACAAAAAAAAATATCAGCAGCATTAAAACAAGAACCTGGGGTAATTGGTGATGTGTCCAGAGCAGTGGCTAGTTTACAAAAATTTAACAGAATGTTTGGAACTCCTAGAGCAAAAAAACCTGCAGGTAGTCAAGGAAAGGGCGCTCCTGCTGTACCATTGGGTTCAGTAGCAATTCAAACTTTACCAGATGTTGGAATTGACAAAAAGCAACAAGCACCTGAAGCCAGTTCAGCTGGATATCTAAAACCTACAGAGTCTTCTCTTGCAAGAACTACTAGCACAGGAAATCCTAGCCCAACTCGTTATGATCCTGCTAATCAGGGATTCAAAAAATCTCATGCTCCACTTGGGGTTGCATTCTTAAGAAGAGCTTCTTCTGTTGAGAGAGAGCGTCCTGCAACTAATGATAGAGGCGCTCCATTATACAGAAGTAAATCAGTAGATGCAGATAAGTTAACAGTAGATATTCCTACTGCTCCTGCAAGTTTTGCACAAGATACCGAATCTTCTCGTGCAAGAACAAAACAACTTGGAAGAGGTGCTACAACTCCTTCTCCTGGTGCTTATGATTTACCTAAAGGATTTGGTTCAACTGGTTTCTTCATTCCTAAAGCGGGACTTACATCGGAACGGGGTCGTCAAACTTCAATAACTCATCATGAATTATCATCGAAAGGATTACCAGCTGTCGTTCCGATTCCTACTAAAGCACAAGGACAAGAAGGTGACTTTGTTAGATTAGCTTCTGTTAGAGCAGGAACAACAAAAACTGGTTTTGTTAGAATAAGACCTGATAGTGAGACAACGCAATCTCAAGCAACAATTAAAGATCTTAATCCCGTTTATGGAAATTCAGCTGGCGCAGGCAGTGGTGTTGGTGCAGCACCTCAAAGAGGTAGATTGCCCGGTGGTGCTGGTGAAAAACTTCCAATAGATAAAGAGATGTCACCAAGTAAACCGTCAACAGGTGTAGTTGTAGAAGCACAAAAACTCGATCGTGCAGAAATAATCTCACAATTGAAACAATTGATGCTAAGTTCAAAAGGAACTTACGATTTTGCTCGACAAGGAACAGATGTAATTTTTTCTGGTGAATGTGTAATAGATTATAATTCAATCTCAACAACATTTATGAGATCCTTCAAAAATCAATTATTGTTACAAGACGAAGAGTTTGTTTTATTAGATCACAAAGGTGTTCTTCAAGAGGACAGCATTTCTGATAGTGACTTGAAAGTAATTCTTGATTACGCAAAAACATCAATACTAAATACAGAATTGGAAGCAAAAATATCAGAAAAATTATCGTCTTTAGGAAAAAATGCTATAATTTTGATAAAAGATAATGAAACAGATGAACAATTTAATTGTGTATTGCATAATGGATTATTAAGGAAAGGCAGATTCGCTGAAATTGATTATAAATTTTTTGGTGATACTCCACTTACTACTAGTGAATTAAAAAATTTAGAACAACTCATACAAAAGCTTATTGAAGGAAAAGCAGAATTATCTACAAACGCTACTTTACCTGAACCATCTAGATCTCCATCCCCGCACGGAGGTTCTGTTGTTTCAAGTGATGGTGTACAACATGAAAAACAATGAAAGCAGAATTTAAAGAACCATTTAAACGTTTTTCTAGCTGGTTTGAAAAAGCTTGTGAGACTAAAGAAATTGTTGAGCCAACCGCAATGTGTCTTACAACAGTTGGTGAAGATTCAAAACCTTCTTCGAGGATGATTTTGCTTAAAAAATTTGATGAAAGGGGGTTTTGTTTTTTTACTAATTTTACCAGTCAGAAGGCTAGAGAATTGGCTAAAAACCCTAATGTGGCGCTTTGTTTTTATTGGGGGGTTTTGGGTTTTCAGGTGAGAATTGAAGGGGCGGTGGAAAAAGTTTCTGTTGAAGAAGCTGACGATTATTTTGCTTCCAGAAGAAGGGAAAGCCAAATTGGCGCTTGGGCTTCAAAGCAATCTTGCGAAATGGAAAATTGGGAAGAATTTCAAGATCGCATTAAAAAAGTTACCGAAGATTTTGCTGGGCAGGAAGTTCCCCGTCCGCCTTTCTGGTCGGGATTTCGTGTGGTTCCAGAAAAAATTGAATTTTGGCAAGAAGGTGATTTTAGAATCCATAAAAGAGAGGTTTATACTAGAAATGGTGATTCTTGGAAAGTGAGCAAAATTTATCCGTAAATTATGACAAATTTTTATGAACTTTGCGAAAGCACGTTGAGTAAGCTTTTAGAAGCTATTGAATTAAAAGATAAACACTCTAATCTTGATGCAGAATATTCCGACGGAATTTTGAATATCAAAATTGATGAAACTAATCAAACCTTTGTGATCAACCGTCACAGTGCTTCGCAAAAAATTTGGTATTCATCTCCAATTTCAGGTGCTGATTATTTTTCTTACGACAATAATCTTGCAAAATGGATTAATTCCAAACAAGAAGTGCTTGAAGAAAAATTATTAAAAGAATTATTACCATTTTTAAATTAACAAATTATGACAAAAAAAATATTATTAATCGAAGGTGATGGAATTGGGCCAGAAGTGGTTTTGCAAGCTAAAAAAATTATTGAATTTTTTAATAAAAACACTGACAAAAAGTTTGAATGTGAAAATGCTTTGCTTGGCGGAATTGCTTATGACAAGGCAGGAACGCCTTTTCCTGAACAAACTTTAAATCTTGCCAAAAAAAGTGATGCAATTTTGCTTGGTGCTGTGGGTGGGCCAAAATGGGAAGTTTTAGAATATAAACATCGTCCAGAACGTGGGTTGCTTGGAATTAGAAAAGAGCTAGAGCTTTTTGCTAATCTTCGTCCGGCGCAAGTTTTTTCTGCTTTAACGGATAGCTCAACTTTAAAAAAAGAAGTTATTGAAAATCTTGACATAATGATTGTTCGTGAACTTACTGGGGATCTTTATTTTGGCGAACCGCGCGGCGTTAAAACCTTGGAGGATGGCTCTAAACAAGGGTTTAACACAATGACGTATAACTCTAAAGAAGTTGCAAGAATTGCGAAGGTTTCTTTTGAATTAGCACGTTTGCGTGGCAAAAAACTTTGCTCAATTGATAAAGCAAATGTTATTGAAACTACGGAAATGTGGCGTGAAGTGGTTAGTGAAATTGGTAAAACAGAATATTCTGATATTTCACTTTCGCATATGTATGTTGACAATGCTGCGATGCAATTGGTGAGAAATCCAAAACAATTTGATGTAATTGTTACGGGAAACATGTTTGGCGACATTTTATCTGATCTTGCTTCAATGTTGACGGGATCTTTGGGAATGCTTCCTTCGGCATCTTTGGGCGAAAAAAAATCAGATGGAACTCAAGCTGCTCTTTATGAACCAATTCACGGTTCTGCTCCTGATATTGCTGGAAAAAATGTTGCTAATCCGATTGCAACAATTTTAAGTTTAGCGATGATGTTTAAATATTCTTTTGATTATAAAAAAGAAGCAGACATTATTGAAAAAGCAGTTGAAAATGTTTTAAATAATGGAATTAGAACTGCGGACATTGCCAAAGCTTCTGAAAGCAAGGTTTCTTGTTCTCAAATGGGCGATGAAATTATTAAAGAAATTGCAAAATTGTTAAATTCATGAAAAAGTTTTTTGCGTTGATTTTCATAGTTTTTTGTTATGATGCTTTGGCGCAAAACCTTAGAGAAACTTCATTTGCAGAGCGTTCAATTTGTGAAGAATCTAAAGGAACTTGGAGAGAATTTGGTAATGAATGTGCTGACAAATGTCGTGCTCAATTTGATGAATATTTAATCTGCAGTGAAGATTCTGTTTACAGTTGTGACTGTGGTAAGAACAGATGCTGGAATGGCAAAACTTGTGTTTCTTTGAAAGATTACAAAAAAGTTTTTGATGTAAAGCAGGCAGAAGAAAAGGCAATTTCAGAGAAAGAAAAAGAAAAAAGAGCGGGATCCTATAAAGCTAATCAGATCGCGATAATGAATAATGTGATAAGAAATAAAAATATTTCACAAGCGGTTAAAACTTCAAAAAGTTTTGCAGACTTTTCAGATGATAATTCTAAGCCAACAATAAATTCAGGATCAAATTATGATTCTCTGCTAAATCCACCAAGTCAAGCTAAGATTGAAGACAAAAATCAAAAAAATGATTCTGCTTCTGGAGGTATTTTTGATTTTTTTGGTTCTAGTTCTGATAAAACCAATTCAAATTCGAAAACAGTTCAATCAGCTCCTGTAACACAATTGCAAGGGATTCCGCCATTCATTCAACAACAAATTGATCAAAAGAAAAAAGAAGAAGATGGATTGCCAAAAGTTCCATTACCGCAATAAAGGTGCTGTCGTAAAAGGTAATTACACAACTCAGTGTCATCCTTTGACAAGCTCAGGATGACACTGAGTTTTTTGTGTGATATGCGATAATCACCAAATAAAATAATAATTATTGGCTAGATTTTAGATTTAGTTTATTTTAAAAATTAGAAAATAAAAATAACAAATCTCTTTCATGCTGCAAGACCGCGCTTATTACATTATTTTTCGTTTAATCACACGATTGTTTGGCCTGTTTTTGACGGCGTTTTCTTTCATTTTTACTTTAGCATTATTTAGTTTTGACCCAAATGATCCTTCATTTGACACGGTTTCAACTGATGATTTAATTAACAATTGGATCGGTTCTTTCGGTTCTCACATTGCAGATTTAGCTTTTCAGCTGATTGGTCTTTCAGCATTTTTTTTATGTCTAATTATATTCAGCATTGGCTTTAAAATGATGAGCCGCAATGGTATTAGAAATTTTTTGCCAAAAATTATCATCACACCTTTTTGTATTTTATGTTTATCAATTTTTTTTTCCACAATACCACAGCCATCTTGGTGGGATTTTAATAGTCTTGGTGGAGTAAATGGCAGATTTATTTTGTCTAAGCTAGGAATGCCAAATTTTTTGGCTGGAGTTACTTTCTTCCTTGCTTCGTTAGTTTTGATTTCATTAATAATTGAGGTTTCATTTTTAGATTGGAAATATTTCTTTCGCTATATGATGGCTTCAGCACGTTATTTTTTTACTAATATAGCTAAAAGGTTTAAAACGAAAAAAATCGAGGAAATCAAAACTTATGAAGAAGAAAATATTGAAGAAGAAGAGAAAGCTGAAGTGGTTAAAAAGGCCGTTTTAAAGAAAAAATTGCAAGAAACTAAAACCAAAAAAATTGCTAAGCCAAAAAAATCCACTTACCAATTGCCAGACATCGAGCTGTTAACAGATCGCTCTGCGGAAAATAAAAATAAAAAAACCAGCAAAGAAACTGTGGATAATCAATCCAAAATGCTTTCTAAAGTTATGGAAGATTTTGGTGTTTATGGAAATGTTTTGGGTGCAAAAATTGGCCCAGTTGTTACCCTTCATGAGTTTGAGCCATCAGCGGGAACCAAAGCTTCTCGCGTGATTGGTTTGGCTGATGATATTGCTCGTTCAATGAGTGCTGTTTCTGCGCGCATTGCCGTGATTGCAGGAAAAACTTCAATTGGTATTGAATTGCCAAATTTAAAACGCGAAATGATTTTCTTGCGCGAATTAATTGAATGTAAAGATTATCGTTTTTCACAAAACGCCTTGCCGATGATTCTTGGAAAAGACATTGCTGGCGAAACTGTTATTGCTGATTTGGCAAAAATGCCTCACTTGCTGATTGCGGGAACCACAGGTTCAGGCAAATCTGTGGGTTTGAACGTGATGATTTTGTCTCTGCTTTACAAATTGCGACCAGATGAATGCAAATTTATCATGATTGACCCAAAAATGTTAGAGCTTTCAATTTATGATGGCATTCCACATTTGCTTGCGCCAGTTGTTACTGAGCCGGGAAAAGCGGTGATTGCCTTGAAGTGGGTGGTTGCAGAAATGGAAGAACGCTATCGCTTGATGTCGAGTTTTTCTGTGCGAAACATTGCTGGATATAATGAAAAAGCCGAAAAAGCAATTTCAAACGGTGAAAAATTAAGCAGAAAAGTACAAACCGGATATGATCCTTCAACGGGACAGCCGATTGTTGAAGAAATTGAATTTGAACCAAAAAAATTGCCATTCATTGTGGTGATTGTTGATGAAATGGCTGATTTAATGTTGGTTGCTGGAAAAGAAATTGAAAATTCAGTGCAGCGCTTGGCACAAATGGCACGTGCTGCGGGCATTCACATTATCATGGCAACACAGCGTCCTTCAGTTGATGTTATCACTGGTGTGATCAAAGCAAACTTCCCAACTAGAATCAGCTTCCAAGTTACTTCACGAATCGACAGCCGCACCATTCTTGGCGTTCAAGGAGCAGAACAGCTGTTAGGGCAGGGTGACATGATTTACATGTCTGGCGGAAGCAAAATGATGAGGGTTCACGGGCCATTTTGTTCTGACGTTGAAATTGAAAATATTGTTAATTTCATAAAAAGTCAGGATTTATCTGAATTTTCCGAAAGTGAAAAAATTTCATTTGAAGTTCCAGTTCCAAGCTCTGACGCTGAAGGTGATGCTGGTGGATTTGAAGAAGGAAGTGACGGTGATTTATATAACAAAGCAGTTGCTGTGGTGCGCCGTGACAAAAAACCTTCAATAAGTTATTTGCAAAGACAATTTCGTATTGGTTATAATCGTGCAGCAACTTTAATTGAAAAAATGGAGCAAGAAGGAATTGTCTCTGCTCCAAGTGTTTCAGGGCGTAGAGAGGTTATTGAAGATTAATTTTTTAAAAAATATATGGTAAAAACAGCATCAATTTCTTTAATAAATTTAGTTTTGCAAGCGGACGTTGTTGTTCAAGGAGTTATGGCGCTTTTAGCCTTTACATCTTTGTGGTCTTGGACGATAATTTTTGATAAAATGGTCAAATTTATGATATTGAAAAATCGCAGCGACAAATTTGAAGCAGATTTTGACAGTGGTTTGTTGGTTGAAGAAATTTATAATCGTGCAAAAGTTAATGATAATCACCCACTATCACATATTTTTCTTTCTTGTATAAAAGAATGGAAATCAAGCAATGTGAAGCAAATTGTTGCAAGTGATAATCCGCAAAAAAGGTCGTCCTTGTTGGAAAGAATTTCTAATTCAATGAAAATTGCGACTAATCGTTCAATGCAGAAAATTGAGTCTGGTTTGGGTTTTTTAGCAATTGTTGGTTCAATTTCTCCTTTTATTGGACTTTTTGGAACGGTTTGGGGAATTATGCACAGTTTTCAAGGAATTGCAGTGAGCAAAAACACCAGCTTATCAGTGGTTGCCCCTGGAATTGCCGAGGCGCTTCTTGCCACCGCAATTGGCTTATTTGCAGCAATTCCAGCAGTTTTCTTTTACAACATTTTTACAACAAAAATTAATCAATTTTACGAAAGGGCTGATAATTTTTCTGCTCAACTTCTAAATTTGCTTTCCAAAGAGCTTGATCGTTGATCTTCTTTGCTGCAATTAAAACGTTCGGCTAAAACGTTGATGTTTTAACAGAAGTTACTGGCCTGCCATAACGTACCAAAACATAGCCTTTGCCAATTATTCTGCTGTAGGAATAAACTTCGTCGCCTTGATAATAATAGCATCCAAAAATCTTTTTTGCCTGTTCTTCTGAAAGATTGGCTTTAACTGTCATTATGTCGTTGAATAAAGCTTTCGCTTCTTTTCTATCTTCTTCTGGTGGCATTCCACATCCAATGTGATCAAACATTTCATTGGTGCAGGAAGTTAAAAATAGCAAAAAAACTAGGCTAGAAATTATTTTCATTTTTAATTATTTGGTTTTTGGTTTGAAATTGCGTTGGCTAATTGCGGATAATAGCTTTTTCCCGACATTAAAGTCCAGACTTCTATGATTGATTTATCAGGAAATTCACAGAATTGATATTTTACGCTTGGTTTAATATGAGGCACAGCAAGCAAAATTCTTCCACCAAGATCATTACAATTTTTTTCGGCCCATTTATCAACTGGCAAATCATTATAGCTATGCCAATTTGCGCTAGAGAATTTTGTAAAAGCAATTGATTGAGTTTGCGATTGTTTCCAGAAGGTCATAACATCAATTATCGAGTCATCAGATAATCTGCAAATTCCGAATTGATCGCCGCCAAAATGATCAACATCAAAAACAACTAAATTTCCGCCATGGTCAATGCAATATTGATTTGAAGGATGTATGATGTTTTGAGAATGGTAAGTTGTGGTGGAGTCTGCCATGGTTAAAGCGCCATTGGTTAAAATAATTATTAAAAAAATGATTAAAAATTTTATTTTATTCATAATCCTTAACCTCTACCACGATAACTAGGAACATCTTGCTTCTCAAGCCATACGCCTTTTGGCAATTCGCCACTTTGGTAAAAAACATCAATTGGAATGCCGCCTCTAGGATACCAATAGCCGCCAATTCTGATCCATTTTGGTTTGATGCATGAAATTATGTCTTTAACAATTTGCACAGTGCAATCTTCATGAAATGCGCCGTGGTTGCGGTAAGAAAATAGATATAATTTTAGTGATTTACTTTCCACAATTGATTTATCTGGAACATAATCAATCATCAGATGAGCAAAATCAGGTTGACCAGTGACTGGACAAATTGAGGTAAATTCAGGGCAAGTAAAACGCACCACATAATCAACATCTTTATGCGGATTTTCAGCCGCTTCAAGAAGCTTAATATTCGGATTTTCTAACTTATAGCTGGTTTTTTTCCCAAGATATTTAAGCATTTTACTCCTATATATAGTTTTAATTTATAAGCGGTTTTGTATGAACATCCAGGCGGAATTAGAAATTCCGCCTGAGCAAGCATTATTAATTATATGAGCAATTTTTTACACTTGGTGCGGACGTTCATGCAAATTATTTTTTCACTAATTTTGCAATTTCTAGCTTAATTTTTGATAGTTTTTCTAAAAAGTTAAAGGATTTTTTCTCAATTTTAGATGCTTCAAATGAGAGTGGCTGAAAATTAGTAACTTTAATTTTTGCTGTGGGGTTTTTTATTTTTTTTAAAGCAATAATTTTTTCTCCACTCATTGCAACACTAAGCCTTTCTTCGCCTTCAGGGCTGAATAAAACGTTGTTAATTAAGCCTCGGGTTAGATCAGCGCTGTTATCAATTAAAACTTCGCCGTTAGAAGAAGCTATGATGTTATAAGAATGATGGCCCGTCCAAGTTTCCTGGTTCACCTCAGCAACACCTTGATTTTGTAGGGCAACAGTAGCTTTTTTTCTTAATTCTGCAGTCATTTTATGATTATTTACCCATTAAATTACATTTTAAATTTTTAATTTCTGCACCATTAGCAACTAAATCTTTGATAACTTTTTCTAAAACCTGATCAATGTTTTCTTCATTGTCAACATGAGCCATGGCACTAACTTTGTTTTCTGCATCAGAAATTAAAATAACAATTCCGCTTTTTGCATCAGGTGATGCAATTATTGAGTTTTCTCCTTTGATTATACCATATTCCCCTCTTAGAACCACTAATGGATTTGAAGAGACAATACTGAATATATCAATCATAAAATCATTGCAAAAATTACTAGAAAAAAGAATTATGGCGCTGTTGCAAATCAACTTCTTAGAAAAAGTTGATTTGCAACATTGTCATTATAAATTTACAAACACCAAAAACACAATTATTTTTAAATCATGAACGCAATTAGCAACAGTTATTTATTAATATTTTTGCCATTGATTGCGTCAGTTGCTTGCCAGTTATTTTCTGATCGCTTTATACCATTCATAATCACTGTTGCAACTTGTTTGGCGACATTTTTATTTTCCTTAAAATTATTTTTTATTGTTTTAGAGCAAGGAAAAATTGCGAATGATTTTTATCTCGCACCCTTGTCTTTGGCGCTTGAATTTAAAATTGATATTCTTGGGATCACCTTCATCACCTTGCTGTTGTTGGTTAAATTGATTGTTTTATTTTATTATAATGTTGACATTAACCAGATTTTACAGCTTAAAAAACGCAAAATTTTTTATTCAGTATATCTGCTTCATCTCTTTGCAATTATTGGCATTATAACCACTAATAATCTGCTAAATTTATTTTTATTTATTGAAATTTATTCTTTTAGCTTCTTTGCAACTTTATCAATTTCTAAAGATTTTGATTTGCTGAAATTGGCTTTTCGTTATTTTTGTTTAAATGCTTTATCGTCACTAGTCATTTTATTTTGTTTTTTCACAATTTACATGATTTTTGGAGAGACTAACATTGATACGATCTCATCACATTTTATTTTAATTCAAGAGCGTTATAATTGGCTTTTATCAATGCTTATCATATTTTTCGCTTTTGCATTTTTGACCAAATTTTTTCCTTTTTGGTTATATTTCGAGAAAATAAAAAACAGCAACATAATCGCTAATTTTCTGACGGTAGATGCTCTTTTTATAAAAACAGTTATAGGAATATTTTTGATTATTAAATTTAGCTATTTGTTTTTCGGAAATGATGCTTTATTTAGTGATGAATTGCTCAATAAAATATTTTTAGCTTTTGCGGTGACGCTAGTTTTTTACAGTGCTTACAAGCTTTATTTTCAGAAACACTTAAAATTGATCGCAGCATATTTATGTCTAAACAATATCGGATTTATTTTAATTTGCATTGTGCTTCAAAGCGTTGAAACCACTTTGGCCGCCTTTTTTTATTTGCTAAATTTTTGTTTGGTAAATTTAACGATTTTTATTTTTGCAACTTTTTTACAACGTAAATTTTCTACTTCTTCAATTGATAAAATTTGGTTAGTGAGAAAAAGCAGTTTTGCTTTAGTTTTTCCAATTAAAATTTTGGTGTTTTTTGTCGCGGCATTTCCTTTCACAATCCTTTTTTACGCTAACTGGTATTTTATATTAGAAATTTTAAAACAGCCAAGTCACGTGTTTTTATTTTTATCCCTAATTATTTCAATTTTCTCTCAGCTTAATATTACAGTGAAACTGATTTCAGCATTTTTTGCAAAAAATATTAATGATTCAGAAGCTGGATTTAATGAAGATTTTAAAAAATATAAATTTTATTTAATTTGCTTTTGGAGCTTGATTGGGCTGATTCTTTCAGTGTCATTTTTTGCAAATTATTTGCATAACATAGCTTTAAATTTAGCTTCCTATCTAATCACTGGTTAAATTATGTCAAAATCACAAATTTTATTATTAATTTTGGCTATAATCCCTCTAGCAAATTTGTGGATAGAATGGAATTTTGCAAGATTTCGCAAAATGGTTTTGGTGATTAATAAAATTTTTCCTTTGATTTTTTTGTCGGTTATAATTGCTTTATATCGTAATTTTGCTTATGGCATAAACCAGCTAGATCTTAACATCTTGGAATTTTCCCAACCTTTTTCCTTCAGTCTCACATTTGATAAAATTGCTTTTGCCTTTTTGATTTTGCTGAATTTTTTATGGTTAATTTACACTTTCCATCAGCAAAAGTTCTCGTTTTTAACCAACACCAAGCTAGGCTTCAATCACATTCTTGCAATTGCTCTTAATTGTTTTTTAATAATTTCAGGAAATTTAATAACTCTATTATTTTTTTATAGCGCAATTGCGATTTTTAACTATTTTTTTGTAAGTAAAATTGAGCTGCTAAAAGAAGAAGCAAAAGAGCAGGGCGAAGAAAAAAAACAAAATAAGAACGCAAAACTTATAAAAATTTTTACTCATTTCCAATCACTAGACTTAAAAAAAGTTTTTAATCTTTTACTATGTTTTGAATTAATTTTTTTATTTTTGGCAACTGCAGCAACCTATAAATATGGCGGAGATCTCAGGTTTATTTTTGAAGAAACCGTTTTTAAAACAAATGTTTTTTCTAAACTAGAAATCAAACAAGTTACTTTACTGTTTGTTTTATTTTTTGGTGGATTATTTTTTTCGGTATTAATTCCGTCTTACTTGTTCTATAATAGAGCGACTTTTAATTTAAATTCAGTTTATAATTTTTGTTTCTTATCATATTCATTCAGCAGCTTGTTTGTTTTGATCAGAGTTTTGTTTTCAGTTTTCGGTTTTAAAGAATTTTCTGCAGCGATTGCTGGTATTAATTTAGAGCTGTTAGAATTAATATTCTTGTTTAATATCATTACACTTGCAGTGTTTTTAGTGTTTAGCAAAGATTTCAAATCATTGTTTTTTTATTTATTTTTTTCACAGCTTATTTTTGAAATTTTTCAGATAATATTTTTTGCAATCCATAAACCTGATTCAATTATTGCGGCGATTTCTTCTTTTACACTTTCAATGACACTAATTTTTATTTGTCTTTCCAATATCATGATTTTCCTCAATAAATCAGAAAGTAAAGCAACTTTGGGCCTGTTTTTTGAGCTGAAAATTACGACAATTTTGCTAGTTTTTTCTGTTGCTAACTTGGCTGGTTTTGCACCTAGTATTGGCATGATTGAAAAATATTCTCTGATCAAGATTCTAGCAGGTAAAAGCCTGATTTTGCCAGAAATTATTTTTACGATGAATTTAATAATATTGATTATCTTTTCTTGGAAGTTATTATATCCTTTGTTTTTGCGACATCAGTTGTCGCAAACAGACTCAAATCTTGCCAAAGACATTGATTTTGACTCTTCCTTGATTTTAAGTGCGTTAGTTATAGCATTAGCAATGATTTCCATACTTGGTTTCTTTATACCAATAACTAAGTTTTTTAGCTTATGAATGATGATATAAAATCAAAAGTTAATAAAATATGCGGCGATGCAAAAAAAGCGGGTTTAGAGCTTGCTAACATTGATTCATCACTGAAAGACCAAATTTTGCTAGAGGTTGTAAAATCTTTAAAAAGAAATTCGACAAAAATCATCAAGGCTAATGACAAAGATGTTAGGCTTGCAAAAGAAAACCATCTTGATGCGGCAAAAATTGATCGTTTGATTCTTGATGAAAAAAGAATTAATGCCATTTCAAATTCAATACGTGACATTGTCAAACTTCCTGATCCAACAGGAAAAATTTTATATGATATAAAAAGAGACAATGGTCTTCACGTTAGAAGAATAACCACTCCAATTGGGGTTTTGCTTGCAATTTATGAATCGCGTCCAAACGTCACTTCAGACATTTCTGCTTTAGCAATAAAATCTGGTAATGCTGTGATTTTGCGTTGTGGTTCAGATTCAATTCATTCTTCAAAAATTTTAGCGGAAATTTATCGTGAAGCTTTGGAAAAATTCAATGTTGATAAAAATGCAGTAATTTTGGTTCCAAATGTTGAACGAGAATATGTTCTTGAGTTGCTTAAAATGGAAAACCACATTGATGTTGTAATTCCGCGTGGTGGAAAATCTTTGATTAAAGCGGTTACTGAAAACACAAGATTGCCAATTTTTAAACATCTCGACGGCAATTGTCACACCTATATCCATGAAAAAGCTGATTTTGATAAAGCGCGTAAAATTTTGCTTAATGCAAAATTACGTAGAGTCGGAATTTGTGGTGCTACGGAGTCGCTTTTAATTGATAGAAAAATTGCTAAAAAAATTCTGCCACTAATCGCAAATGATCTTGCGGAAAATGATTGTGAAATGCGCGGCGATGAAGATTCTGTGTTAATTGACAAAAGAATCAAAAAAGCTTTAGAAAAAGATTTTTACACTGAATTTTTAGATAAAATAATTTCAATTAAATTGGTCAGAGATCTTGAAGAGGCGATTAAACATATCGCGCAATATGGCTCTTCACACACCGAAAGCATTATTACTGAAGATAAAAAAGCAGCGCAAATTTTCTTAAAAAAAGTTAATTCTGCAATTGTTATGCATAATGCTTCAACGCAGTTTGCTGATGGCGGAGAGTTTGGTCTTGGTGCGGAGGTTGGAATTGCCACTGGCAAAATGCACGCCCGTGGGCCAGTTGGGCTTGAGCAGCTTGTAACTTATAAATATATAGTTGAAGCTGATGGGGCAATTAGGAATTAACTTTTATTTGAACTTAAATTTATGAAAAAAATCATTGTTACTACACTTCTATTTATCTTTTCCTCTCTAGGAAATCCAGCATTTGCAGGGTTAGATCTAGATAAAATTGCTGGAGCTGTGCAAGAAGCAGCGACAAGCTCTAAAAATCAAAAAAATGGCGCAGCAGAAGCTGCTTTACCACTTGATGCAATTCAAGGCAAATTGTTTGGAAAAATCGAAGCAAAAGTTAACGAAGTGATTGGAAAAATTGACAAATATGAAAACAAGATCGAGCAATATGAAAAAAAGATTGATCAAGTTTCTAAGGCCGCAGACCAAGCCGCTCAAACTTTAAACAGTTTGGATAAAAACGAAATAATGAATATCGTAAAAATTGTCAAATATGCTGTAATTGCAATTGCAGTAAGCTTTATTTTATCTTTCTTGTTATTAATTACGTTGCTATTCCAAGTGTTGAAAATGAAGGCGCTGTTGAATAAAAAATAAACTTAAAACGCCAATTCGGTTTAAAACAATTACTTTTTTATCCCGAACTGGCGTTTAAAATTAATTAGAGGCTATTTTTTTATTTAGTTTAGCAGGATCTAAGGTTGTTGAGCTTTGGTTGGGGGAGGCTTTTCCTTCGACTGTTGAGTTGTTTCCTAAAATGAAAGTTTGATTTGGTTGTAATGAAAATGTGGTGACGACTTGGTTTTTGCTGTTTACTGAAACATCAGGATTTTTTTGTCCAGCCAAAATTTTCCACTTACTAAGATTCATCGTCCAAGTGATTTCAACTTTGTCTTTTTCTATTGAAGTTATATATAGTTCTTTGCTTTCAGAATTGGTTTCTGATGTGATTTTATCGTTGTTAATCCAAATTGCCCACTCATTTTTAGAAAAATAAATTATGGAAGCTAGATAAATGTAAGATTTTGCGTTATCTACTGCTAATTTTTCTGCATTTTCTTTTTTAGCTTTTTCTTCTGCAGCAAGATCTTTTTCTTGTTTTTCTTCTGTGGATGCTTGCGGAACATAGACTTGGTTGTTTTTTAAACTTTCAATTGCTTTAGAAACTTCTATTTCTTCATCATTATCAAACATTAAACTTTTTATGCTGTTATCAGGTTTTGGAGCGGAGATTATGTTGCTGTTTGTGATATCTGATGTCAGATTTTCTACATCTAAAGTTGATTGAGCAGCAGAAGCTGTTGGAATTAGTAACAATGATGTTAGGAAAAAGATAATTTTAGTTTTTAACATTGTCTTTGCTATCTCCATTGTCTTTTTTATTGGTTTCTTTATCTTTATATGAATATAGATAAATCTCTGCCTGACCAGAAATTGAGGCGCTCGGAGTTCCTTTTGTAATGTTTACTAAGTCTTGCGCGGAATATTTTTTGGATTTTTTAATTGTAAAATTAACCACAACTCCATATCCATAAAAAGAATTAACAAAATCATTGATGAAATTAATTGCTGAAACATCGTCGATTGCCGAAAAATTTAAATTAATTTTACTAAAAAGAACAGAAATTGAAGGCCTGTTGAATATGTTGTCATTTAAATTTTCTGGAAGAGAAACTTGTATCGAAGGATCATAGATATTATAATTTTCACTGAGTTTTTTTAGATTATTATTTATATCATCAATTTTAATTCCATTCATTGATTTTTTATTGTTACTAATTTCTGTCCATAGTTTTTGGTATTTCCTTACTTCACTAAACTTACTTTCAATAAGCGCAGTTTCTGCGATAAAAGAATTTGCTTCTTGATTTGCTTTGTCAATTTTATTTTTACTTTCTTTGACTAAGTTGACATTATAAAAAATGGTCAAGAAGAGCACTATTATAAGGAATGCTGATCCAGCTAAGTTAGTAAAAGTTTTTTTCTTTAATTTGTCTATTTTCATTGGCTGCTAATAGAAAATTGGATTGGAAATTCATAATATTTTTTTCCAAAGTCTATATTGCGAGGTAACTCGGAATATGTAACTTGGTTATTAGTGAAACTATTTTTTATGTCGATAGTAAGATTGTCAAATTCTCTGAATAAATCTTCAATGTCACCACTTTTATTTACTATAGAACCAGAAAATGAAATTATATACTTAACTTTAACGGGGTTTTTATAGTCTATATTTTGTAATGAATAAGAAAATGTTTCCAAAGATGAATTGCGTTTTTTAATTATGGTTAGTTTTTTATAATAGTTTAGAATGCTTTCTCCAATAGAACCAAAAAGTTCTTCCATTTTTCCTAAATCAGTTATGCGGTCAAGGCTAACATTTTCATTTAAATCCATCGAATTGATGGTGGATGATTTGACTGTATGTAACTGTTGTAAAGCATTAGCCTTTTTAAGTTCTGCATCAGAAATTGATTCAGTCAAATTATTTTTATGAAAAATTGAATAAATTAAGGCACATAATAATATTAGAATTAAAGCCAAATTAAAATAATAAGATGTTTTAAGAATAATAAACATCCGATCAAGCAATCTGATTGTTGGGGTTGTAAATCTTAGGATGCGTTTTTTAGCTGTTGCAAAACTTTTGGAAATTAATAAATCAGAAAAACTAACATTTTCTGTTAAGTCGTTGAAATCTAGTTTGGATGCAATTTCTTTTTCAGTATAGTTGATTAAATTTAATTCAGTATTTTTCAAATTGCTGATTGAAGATAATGCATTTTGTGGCAGAAGGTTGATTATGGCTAATTTATTAATTAAAATGTCGCTGTATAATCTTTTTAAATATTCAAAAGTGCTGTATATGTCGTGTTCATATTTTTCTAAAAAGTCTGGTTGTGTAAAGTCATAGTCAACAATACGAGTAAACACTATCCCTTGGGAAGAAAACACAATTTGCCTTATTCCGCTGACTTTGTTTTGTAATATTAAGCAATATAAATCAATTTTCTTTTGTGCTTCCAAAGTTTTAATGTTTGGGAGATCTTTTATAGATTGAAAAAGAGAGAAGGTTTCAATTGGCAACATATAAATTCCCTCAATATGATTTGAGGATTCAAACAGAAAGGTTAGCCAATCTTCAATTTCTTTAGTTTTTGTTGTGGAAATAAACAAACACTCCCATTTTGTATGGTGATTATTATGAAAGTTTAATAATGATGATTTATGGTCATTTAGAATTATATGGCTTTTTAGGCTATCTTTGTCTCCGTCACTAGCTAAATCTCGTTTGATTATTTGAAATAAATCGGATTTTTTTATTGAAGGGTATATTTTCTTCTTGTATGTTTGATCAAGCGTATCAAGCAGTATGTATATTTTGGTATGACGATTTTTGTCAAAAAGTGTTGTTAATTCTTGCTTAGCGTTGTCATCTAATTTTTCTAAAAAAATCTTGTTTTTAATGGTGTTGGAATCGTGCAACGCAACTATGGCGCCGCTGTTTCCGATTGTAATAACAAATTTTTTTGAAGAAAGCATTTCTTTTGCTTAAAAAAAGTTAGAGATATTTAATACAATTTTTAACATTAAATTTAAAATAGTAAAATGATTATTGGTGTTGGAATGGATTTAGTTTCAGTTGGTAGAATTCAGCACTTAATTTCTGAATTTGATGATAAATTCTTGCAAAAGATTTTTACCAAAAAAGAAATAAATCAAGCAAATAATATTAACAATAGATTATTAAAAGATCTTTTTTATGCCAAAAGATTTGCTGCAAAAGAGGCATTTTCTAAAGCTATTGGTCTTGGAATTGGTAGAGGACTTGATTTTAAAGATATTGAAGTTGAGAATAACAATCTTGGTGCGCCAAAAATTATTCTTTTAAATGATAAAGATAAATTTTTGATTAAGCATTTTGGTTGTGATTTTTCAATTCATCTATCTTTAACTGATGAAAATCCATTGGCCAGTGCATTTGTAATTATTGAATCTAAATAGAATATGAAAAAAGAAAAAGTTTTAGTAATCGGTGCAGGAGCATGGGGAACAGCGATTGCAGATTTGGTTGCCAAAAATTCTTGTGAAGTTTTTTTAAGTTCAAATGACAAAAAAACTATTGAAGAAATCAACCAACAAAATCGTAACGAGAAATTTTTGCCTAACATCATTCTAAACAGTAACATCAAGGCTATAGATGAGTTTGAAAAAGAAATAAAAATTGTTGATTATGTTTTTATTGCAGTTCCATCTGAAAATGTAGAAAGTTTGTTAAAGCAAATTTCTTTGATGAGAATACGCTTAAACATTGGTTTTGTTATATGTTCCAAAGGATTAGACAACGTTAAATTAAAATTTTTTAGCGAAATTTTTAATGAAATTTTGCCACTAAATAAGTTAGCAATTTTATCTGGTCCAAATTTTGCTGCAGAAGTTGCAAGTGAAGTTCCAACCATCACAACAATTGCTTCGATCAACAAACCCTTCGCTAAAAAAATCATCAACATTTTGGATAATGATTTTTTTGTAGCAAAATATTCTTCTGATCCAATGACAGTTGAAGTTTGTGGATTGATAAAAAACATTATTGCAATTGGTTGTGGCATTATTGATGGTTTGGAATTGGGTCAAAATGCTAAAGCGGCTTTGGTTAGTAAGGGCATTGAAGAGATCTTAATTTTATGCAAAAAAGTAAAAGGAAAGGGCGATTTAGCTAATCCAGCAGGCTTTGGCGACATATTTTTAACCTGTTCCAGCGCAAAATCACGTAACAACACCCTTGGAAGAATGATTTCTGACGGAAAAACCTATATGCAGATCAAAAAAGAAAGCGATACCACTTTTGAAGGGGCGATTTCCGCTGAATCTTTAGCAAAATTAGCAAAAAAGCTTAGAATCAAGTTGATTTTATGTGAAACAATTGCTCAAATACTTAATTCTAACTATAGCGCCAAACAAATCAGGGCGCTGATTATCAAGGCAATCTTTCAAAAATGACCGATACAGTTTTAATCATAGATTTTGGCAGCCAAGTAACACAGCTTATCGCCAGAAGAATTCGTGAACTCGGAGTTTATTCCGAAGTTAAAAATCACAACACTTCACTTGAGGAAATTAAGAAAATTTCTCCAAAAGCAATAATTCTTTCTGGTGGTCCTTCCTCGGTTTATGAAAAAGGCGCGCCACAAATTGATAAAAATATTTTTGATTTAAAAATTCCAATTTTGGGAATTTGTTATGGCTATCAATTGATTTGCCAAACTTTAGGCGGAAAAGTTGCAAAATCAAATGAAAGGGAATTTGGTAAAGCCGTTATCGAAATTGTTTCTGAGTCAAAATTGCTTAATTCAATTAGCAACAAACAAATGTGGATGAGCCACGGCGACAAAATCGAAGCTATTCCAGCATCTTTTAAAGCAATTGCCACAACTGTTAATGCGCCTTTTGCAGCAAGCATGGATGAGCACAAAAACATTTATGGCGTGTTGTTTCACCCTGAAGTTGTTCACTCAATTGAAGGAAAATTAGTTATAAAAAATTTCGTTATCAACATTGCTGGATGTAAGGCAGATTGGACAATGAAAGATTTCAAAAAAGAAGAAATTTCGGTAATTCAAAAAACTGTTGGTGATAAAAAAGTTATTTGCGGATTAAGCGGTGGCGTTGATTCTTCAGTGGTTGCGGCGTTAATTAACGAGGCGATAGGAAAACAACTAACCTGCATTTTTGTCGATCATGGTTTACTTAGAAAAAATGAAGGTGCTGAAGTTAAAGAAATTTTTACGAATCACTTTAACATCAATTTAATTTATGTTGATGCTTCTAAACTTTTTCTTTCTAAGTTAAAAGGCGTTTCTGATCCAGAAAAAAAGCGCAAAATAATTGGAAAAACTTTCATTGAGGTTTTTGATAAAGAAGCAAAAAAAATTAAAGATGCAGAATTTTTAGCGCAAGGAACGCTTTATCCTGACGTGATTGAATCTTCTCATCCAAATCAGGGCGCAAGTCACACAATCAAATCTCACCATAATGTTGGCGGTTTGCCAAAGAAAATGAAGCTTAAATTGCTTGAGCCAGTTAGAATGTTGTTTAAAGATGAAGTTCGTTTGCTTGGTAAAGAATTAGGTTTGCCAAATTCAATCATTCAGCGCCATCCTTTCCCAGGCCCAGGCCTTGCGATTAGGGTGATTGGAAAAATCACGCCAGAGCGGGTTAGAATTTTGCAAGAAGCTGATGCAATTTATATTGAGGAAATCAAAAAAGCAGGGCTTTACAACGAAATTTGGCAAGCATTTTCAGTTTTGTTGCCAGTTAAAACTGTTGGTGTGATGGGCGATGGCAGAACTTATGAAGATGTTTTAGCACTGCGCGCTGTAACTTCAATTGATGGCATGACGGCAGATGTTTATCGCTTTGATCCAGAATTTTTGTGCAATGTGACTAGTCGAATCATTAACGAAGTTCGTGGAATCAATCGCGTGGTTTATGATTACACTTCAAAACCACCGGGAACTATCGAGTGGGAATAATGCAAGTAAAAACTCTTTTGCGACCAGATCTTGTTAGCCTTCTTCCACTTGAGGTTAAAACTATTTTTCAGATTTTTTCTGGTGAAATTCTTTTGGTTGGTGGTTGTGTTAGAGATTTATTGCTTGAAAAAAAGATTACTGACTTTGATTTTGCAACCAGATTTTTGCCAGAAGAAATCATAAAAATTTTGGAAAAAAATCAAATTAAAGCCATCCCGACGGGTTTAAAACACGGAACAATCACAGCACTTCTGAATCAAAAATCCTTTGAAATAACCACATTGCGTAAAGATCTAGCAAGTGATGGAAGACATGCAGAAGTTCAATTTGTTGATGACTATTGCCTTGATGCTTCTCGCCGTGACTTCACCATAAATGCCTTATATCTTGATGAAAAAGGCGTTATTTATGATTATTTTGATGGAATTTCTGATTTGCAAAAGCGTAATGTTTCATTCATCGGCGATGCTTCAAAGCGCATCAATGAAGATTTTTTAAGAATTTTAAGGTTTTTTCGCTTTAGTGCAATTTATGGCTCTGGTTTTGATAAAAAAGGCTTGGATGCTTGTTTATCTGACAAAAACTCCATTAAAAAGCTTTCTTTTGATCGAATTAGAAATGAAATATTTAAAGTTTTTGAAGCAAATTCTGAAAAAATTATAATCTTTTTTGATGCTATAGAAAAATTTGGCATTAGAGATGAAATTTTGCCAATTTCATTCAAAATCAAAAATTTAGTGAAAGCTTTAAACCTTTCAAACCATTTAGAATCAAGCTTTGCTGCGGAATTTCTTTTTTTCACGCTAATTTACGAAAAAAACATAAATATTGAAAATGATTTAAAAAATTTTAATTTTTCTAACCAACAAAAAAGATATTTTGCTGCTTTGACAAAAAATGTTGAAAACGTTGATTTATCAGGCTTAAAAGAGCTTCTGGCTTTTGAAGAAAAGGGTTTAGTAAAGGATTTTTACTTGTTCAATTTGATACAAAATGAAACAGATCTAAATCTTTCCTTGATTAAAGAAAATTTACATTTTATTACAAATTTCATTCTACCAGAGTTTCCGCTTAAAGCCCAAGATTTAATGGATCTAGGGGTTCCAAGCTATAAGCTTGGGGAATTGATTTCTTATGCTAAGAAACTCTGGGCTAGATCAGGGTTTAAAGCTGATAAAGTGGCTTTAATAAAGGCTTTGGACTGGTTATGATGCCCATGAAGTCAGGCTATATTGACTTTTATTAAGTTATAGATTACGATGGAACCGCTAATTTTCTGGTTTAATTAGGATTTAAGGTTAATAAATTTAAACAGACTCCAAAAACAAAAATGGCAACAGCAAAACAAGAACAGCTTTATAACGAAATTGTGGAATACTACAATTTCGCTGATCGTCTTATTAGAGCGGTTGAAAACACGTCTGAAAAATATTCTACGGAGCAATTTGAAATTGTTGAAGAAACTGTTTCTTGCCTTGAAACTTGCGCTGATAAACTTGCTAATCAATATATCGAATTTATAAAAAACGGTGGATCTGAAGAAAATTCAAGAATAATTCGTGAGTGTTTAAGCACAATTTCTTCAAAAGTTGAAGAATGCAAACAAAAAATCATTGCTCTTCACCAAAGCCATCAAAACGAGGAAGATAACCTCTCATCTTCTCAAATCTAATGCAATTTCAGGAAGTTCTTCGCAATTTTAGTGATGATCTTAAAAAAATTGATCAAATTATTCTAGAATTTGCTGCTGGAAAATCTCCTTTAATCCACGAAATTTCTAATCACTTGATATCTTCAGGCGGGAAAAGAATCCGTCCAATTTTGGTGCTTTTATCCTCTCGCTTATTTAGTCAAAAAGAAATTTATAATCTTGCAGCAGCAGTTGAGCTTATTCACAGTGCAACCTTGTTG
>CAZOKU010000017.1:0-24308 GCA_964580715.1 uncultured Rhizobium sp.
CCCTTCTTCATGCAGAAATGGTCAACAATTTTTTGCAAAAAAACAAAATCAATCGCCAAGAAATTGATTTGATTGCCTTCCATGGCCACACTATTTTGCACGACCCTAAACAACAAATCACTTGGCAAATTGGCAATCCACATTTACTTAAAAACCAAACTGGAATTAATGTTGTTGCAGATTTTCGTACCAACGATGTAAGCCTTGCAGGACAAGGCGCGCCATTGGTTCCAATTTATCATTTTTATTTACTTGCAAATCAAACAAAACCTCTGGCTGTTTTAAATATTGGCGGAATTTCAAATATAACTTACATGCCAAACAACAACGAAAGCGACATCCAAGCCTTTGATGTTTGTTTTGGCAATGCCCCGCTCGACAATTTAATTCAAGAAAAACTAGGAAAAGATTTCGATCATAATGGCGAACTCGCAAAAAAAGGCACTGTAGATTTCATTTTGGCAGACCATATTTTGCACAATGAAATTTTCCACAAAAAACCACCAAAATCTTTTGACCGCGACGATTTCGCCAATTTAATTTCACCAATCAATAATCTGAAAATCGAAGACGCTCTAGCAACTTTTGCTTATATGCACGCCAAAGCAGTGCAAATCAACATTGACCTTTTCGATAAAAAACCTTGTGAAATCTTAATTTGCGGCGGCGGCAGAAAAAATATCGCGATCATTGACGAATTAAAAAAATGGCTGAATGGCATCGCCATAAAAAACATTGACGACCTAGGATTTAACGGCGACGCCATCGAAGCCGAAGCCTTCGCTTTCCTAGGCATCCGCAGCATCTTAAACCTTCCCATCAGCTTCAAAAACACCACCGGCGTCAAAACACCCACCAACTCTGCCTGCGGCGGAGTGTTATATTAGAAAAAGGGGCCAGGCTACTTTTAAGCTTAAAAGTAGCCTGGCCCCTTTTTCCCCTAGCCGGTCGTGGTCTCATGACCCCGACTGATTGTTCATGTCCTATGTTAAACGAAGAACTGAACATAGGAACGGAGTCAAAGACTCCGTCCCGAAACAAGGCCAAGCTGCTTTTTCAGCCATATCTATTCTCGGTGCTGGGCGGAATTTGTAATTCCGCCTTAACTGTTCATACCAAAACTAATCAACTAAAAAATCTTATATTTTATGGTACTGTTGCATGAACCTGTAGGCAGAGTTGCAAACTCTGCCTAGCACTGAGTAAATTCTTATATTCTGAAATTAGATTTCGAAATCTGTAAGAGGCTTAACTGGGAAATGATTTCTTTCTGGCTTCACTTCAACAACATTTTTTTTCTTACGGCGGCGGCGGCGGTCGCGTTTTACTTTGCGAACTTTTCCAGAATCAACCATCACTCTATGTTTAATGTGATGATCGATGATCTCATCAAATTCAGGCATGTTATCTTTAAAGAAATGATCCGCACCAGCAACTGATTTATAGATCACTTCAGCGTCTTCTCTTGCAGAAAGTTTTTCAGCAAGTTTTGCTGAATCAGCTTCTTTCGTGATTTCGTCTTTGCTTCCTTGAACAATCAAACCTGCAGAAGCGCATGGCACAATGAAATTGAAGTCATATTTAGTTGCGGGTGGCGCAACTAAAACATAATTTTCTAATTCCGGCCTTCTCATCACTGCTTGCAAAGCGATCCAAGCGCCAAAAGAAAAACCAGAAATCCAATATTCGGTTGCTTCCATGTTTTGATCATGTAGCCAATTCATTGCTGCTGTAGCATCTAAAAGCTCACCTGCGCCATTATCAAATTTTCCTTGTGATTTACCAACGCCACGAAAATTAATGCGCAGCACGGAAAATCCATTATTTACAAATGCTTTATAAAGGTGATAAGTGATTTTATTGTTCATGGTTCCACCATGCAGCGGATGAGGATGTAACACCAAAGCAACCGGCGCTTGCGGATTGGGATTTTGATGATAACGCCCTTCAATACGCCCTGCTGGACCATTGATAATGACTTCAGGCATTTAATTTTGATTAGTTAATTTCGTCCCATTGAACTGGTCTTCCAGCTGCATCAACTGCCATTTGAGTTGAGCCGGAATATTTTGCAGCCATATATTTGCCGTGTCCAGCGTGAACTCCGTAGTAGTAAACTGGATCGACATCTTTGCCGTTATGCTTCTTTTTTTCGACGTTTTTTACCCTGTTTTTCGGGTTATTCTTAGTGCCCATAATTTCTGTTAATTTTTGTTGGAATTTTTATTGAGGTAGCGCAAAATAGGGTTTTTTAGCTTAAAAATCAAGTCTTTATTTTAATAATATCTCTTCAATTTATGAATAAATTTAACCGCCTTAAAGATTGTGTCGTAACCAATAAGAACGTGATTGTGCGCGTTGATATCAATGTTCCCATCGTAAATGGCAAAATCGAGGATGACACCCGCATTAAGGCGGTGATCCCTACCCTGAAATATCTTGCCGAGCAGAAAGCAAAAGTGATCGTGATCTCACATTTTGGCAGGCCAGAAGGCAAAATTGAACCTTCAATGTCAATTGAACAGCTTGTTTCTCGTGTTCAACAGCTTCTTGGGGCAATTAAAGTTAGTTTTGTTAATGATTGCATTGGCGAGAAGGTGAAACAAGCCGTTCAAAACACTAATTATGGCGAAGTTATCATGCTGGAAAATCTGCGTTTTTATAAGCAAGAAACCAAGAATGATCCTGAATTTGCGCGCGAACTTGCTTCACTTGCTAATCTATATGTTAATGATGCTTTTTCTTGCTCTCACCGCGCCCATGCTTCAATCACTGGCATTCCAGCCATTCTTAAATCTTGTGCTGGCTTTTTAATGGAAGCTGAATTGGATAATTTAACCAATCTTTTAGAACAAGCCAAGAAGCCAATGATGGCGGTGGTTGGCGGCGCTAAAGTTTCAACTAAGCTTGATTTGTTAAATTCACTAGTGACAAAAGCGCAAACTGTTGTGGTTGGTGGCGGCATGGCTAACAGCTTTCTTTATGCTTTAGGAAAAAATGTTGGTAAATCACTTTGCGAAAAAGAATTGAAGGAAACTTCACTCAAAATTATTGAAACTGCCAAAAAACATGGTTGCGAGATTATTTTGCCAGAAGACGTGGTGGTGGTCAAAAAATTCGCTGAAAATGCTGAAAATCACGCAATTTCTGCGGATAAAGTTGCAGAAGATGACATTATCGTTGATGTTGGTTTAGAATCAGTGAAAAATTTAGGAAATTTGCTTAAAAATCATCAAACTTTGGTGTGGAACGGACCACTTGGAGCTTTTGAAATCAAACCTTTCAACCGTGGAACTGAAGAATTTGCCAAAGTTGCAGCAAAATTAACTGAAGATAAAAAACTGCTTTCTATTGCTGGTGGTGGCGATGTGGTTTCTGCCTTGAATGGCGCTGGTTTGGCTGATAAATTCACTTATATTTCAACTGCTGGCGGTGCATTTTTGGAATGGCTTGAAGGTAAAGATTTGCCTGGTGTTGCGGCGTTGAAAGTGAATTAGAATTAATAACGCCAATTCGGGATAAAAAGAAAAATTTTTGCTTAAACAAAATGCGTGAAAACCTTCGTCTTGCTTTGATTTAGCTTAGATTTTTCTATTTAAAAAACTCACTTATTTGCATAAGCTAAAGTTTTTTAAATAGAAAAATCTAAGCTAACTCTTTGCAATACTTGGTTTTGACGCATTTTTATCCCGAACTGGCGTTAATAGAAAATCATACTACCAACTTAAAGTAAGCTTGGTATGAACATGTGGACGGAGTCAGAGACTCCGTCCAGCACTGGTGTTGCGGCGTTGAAGGTGAATTAGATTTATATAGCATAACAAAGGCCTGAACATGCAGACGGCATTACAAATGCCGCCTGAGCAACGAAAACCCATCCCGCAATAGGCGTGAACCCTGTGGGAGGAGTTACTTGACGAAGCCCAGCACCGTTATTCTGCACAGCAATGGAACTACTTCCTCCTGCGCCGGTCGTGGTCTCCTGACCCCGACTGACCGTTCATGTCCTTCCAGTAACCAGCCCTTACATTTCAAGAATTACGCCTATAATTGCGATGTTTCAACAAAAGATTTTTTTCTAAGATTCATCAAATATCCTTTTGCTAAGGATTGCAGCTTTCTGCTAAAGATATAATTTTTTGCAGCTTTCATGTCTTGCTCGGGAATGCTGGTTTCAGATTTTATGTCGATGATTTTGAAAATGTGATAACCTTCGGATAAAAAAATTGGGTCAGAATATCCTCCTTTGGCCACTTTAAGCAATGATGCATAAATTTTTGCGTCAATGTCGCGCTGTGAAACCCAGCCAATTTCACCGTCAGATTCGATGTTGGTTCCGCGTGAAAATTGGCGCACAATATTTTTAAAATCAGCGCCCTGCTTTAATTCCTCAAGCAGCTTATTTGTAAGTTGCAAAGCATTTGGTGATTGTGGAATAAAAATTTCTGCGATATGAAATTGTTTTACGCTGGTGTTATATTTGTGTTGTTCAAAAAACTCTTGCAACTCAACTTCAGTAATTTTTACTTTTGAACGCAAAACTTCAGAAATAATTTTTGACCATAAAATTTCTGACTCAATTTGTGCTAGATAATTATCGAAGGATAATCCGTGAGAAGTAATTGAAAGTTTGAATTGTGTAGCATTTTTCTTTTTTTGAGCCGCAATAACATCAATCATTTCGCGAACTTCTTCAGCAGCAGCCTCTAATCTCATGGCCACAGCATCTTGCCTGATTAACTCTTCATCTATCATTTTATCAAGAATTTGGCTGAGAAGAATTTTTCTGTCTGACTCTGTTTTAATTTTGATGTCAGAAATAAAAAGAACAAATTTATAGCGATCAAGCAACTCAGAATTAGTGATAACTTTGTTGTTAACTTTTGCTACGACAAATTCGGAATTATTTGCTGCAAAAACATTAGAACCAAAAAAAATGAAAACTAAGATGTAAATCAGCTTTTTCATTATTTTACTATAGATTTATAGATGCCCACACCGCGAATTAGATCAATAGCACGTGCTAGTTGATAGTCTTTTTCATATAATGTGAGATCTTCACCGAGTTGTTCTTTTTTAGCATTTTCAATTGCTTGTTGCAAATTCACCTCGATGTGACCTTTTAAATCAGCCTCAGAATCACGATCATTTTTAACTTGCGCTTCAATTTTTGCATTAGTCACTTCAATGTTTGGCTCAATTCCGTGAGCTTGAATTGAGGTTCCATTTGGAGTGTAATAAAGTGCGGTTGTAAGGCGCAACGCACCATGATTTCTTTTTAAAGGAATAACTGTTTGCACCGAGCCTTTACCGAAAGATTTGACTCCCATCACAATGGCGCGCTTATTGTCTTGCAAAGCACCAGAAACAATTTCAGAGGCAGAAGCAGATCCTTCATTAATTAAAACTACGATTGGCAAACCTTGAATTAAATTTTCATTCATTTCATCAACAAAGTTTTTAGAAGATTCCCTGCCCTTGATTGAAACGATGGTTTTTCCTTTATCTAAAAATTCGTCGCTGACTGCAATTGCTTGATCAAGCAAACCGCCTGGATTATTGCGCAAATCGAGAACTAAACCTTTAATATTTTGTTCACCAATTTGTGATTTTAGTTTTTTTAATTCGCTAACAAGACCGCTGTGCGCTTGCTCTGAGAAGGTGTTGATCTTGATATAGGCGATGTCTTTAAATTTAGCAGATTTTACTGCTTTCACTTTGATGATTTCGCGTGTGATTGATTTTTCAAGCGCTTCTTTTTCGCCTTTACGCAAGATTGTTATCGCAACTTTTGTGCCTGGTTTTCCGCGCAGTTTTTTTACCACTTCATCAATTGGCATTCCAATTATATTTTTTCCATCAACTTTGGTGATGTAATCTCCAGATTTGATTCCCGCTGCAAATGCTGGTGTTCCGTCAATTGCGGTGACAACTTTTACCACTGAAAATTCCATAGTAATTTCAATTCCAACACCACCAAATTCACCCTTGGTTTGCACTTGAATATCTTTGTAACCATCTTCATTAAGATAAGATGAATGTGGATCAAGGCTTGAAAGAAGCCCTCCTACAGCATATTCAGAAAGTTGGCGATCTGTTTTTTCATCAACATATTCTTTTTTGACAATCGTCATAACTTCTTCCAGAAACTTTGCTTGATCATCAACAACCTTACTCTCATCTAGCTTAAGAGGTTTTATTTCAATTTGAGATAAAGAAGCGGCAGAAAAAAAGCCTAGAAAAGCAGCTAGAAGAACGATCCAAAAAAGCTTAATATTTTTCATAAATGTAATTTGTAAGTGTGGTTCAAGTGGTGTTAAATAAGCTTGTTTTTTATGATGTCATAAAAAACTAAAATCAGAATTATTTTATGCCATATTCCTCTTTCAGCTGGAAAGTGATGTCAGCAGGAGGTTCATCGCCATATCCCGAAAAAAGAATTTTTCCATAATTTTCTAAATGGATGATGTCGTCATTTAAAGCTTTTAAAAACATCGAAACTTTTAAACGTTCAACTAAAACGTAATACCAAGCATTGCGTCCAGCATCAATGCCTTTGACAAGATAAATTAATTCTGCCAAAGCTCTTTTTTGTGGATCAACATATTTTGCAGTTGATTCAGCATCTTCTGACTGATCGTCAGAATCTTTAAGATTTTGCGCCTCTGTTTTTGATTGTTTTGAAAAACGATCAGCAAAACTTTCCTCGCTTGGCTTAACATTTAAAGTGTTTTGTTGTTTTCTTTTATTTATAATATCAGTAAAAGATGACATAAATTTGTTTGTTGTTCTTTTTTAAGAGTTTCGCGGATTTTTTAACCACCAATCATTAATTGGCTTTTTTGGACCACAAGGACCATCGTCAGTTGACACACAAGGGCTTTTTACATCAACCAATTTGCGCGAACAGGCGACAGCAAAAACCAAAATCAATAAAGAAATTATTTTTTTCATATCTATTAATATCTTTTGAAAAACAGATAATTGAAGTTAGAATTTGGAATAATTTTTTCAAGTAAGATTTAATAAAATGTTTAATAAAAGTTTAATTATTGGGCTTGGCCTTATTGGGGGCTCATTTGCACGCAGTTTAAAACAAAAAGATCTCAGCAAAAAAATTTTTGCCTGTGACAAAGATGAAGAGGCTTTAAATTTTGCTATTGAAGATAATGTGGTTGACGAAAAAACCAGCCTTGATGGCGATTTTTCTGAGTTTGATTTAATCGTAATTGCAACGCCACTTAATAGTTATAAAAAAATTGCTGAAAAACTAGCGCATAAAATTAATGACAAAACTTTGGTGATAGATCTTGGTTCAGTGAAAAACCTAAATTTAAAATTAAAAAATTTTGTAGCTTGTCACCCTATTGCTGGCTCGCAAAACAGCGGTTTTGAAAATTCTTCAGACACATTGTTTGAAGGCAAAAAATTTGTGATTTGCCCTGATTTAAGTGCTTTAGACAAAATTGATCAAGCAAAAAAACTGGCAGAAAAAATTGGTGCAATCGTTGAATTGCTTGATTCAAAGAAGCATGATGAAATTTATGCTTTAGTTTCCCATTTGCCACAATTTTTATCTTTTTTAACTAAAGATTTTTCACCAAAAAATATCACTGATAATTTTTTTAAAAATGCCTTCAGGCTTGATGAATCAAGCCCAGAAATGTGGGGTGATATTTTTAATTTAAACCAAAAAAATTTAGAAGGTTTTTATCTAGAGTTTTTTGATAATTTAGAAAAAAATGTTAATAATCCAAACGCTTTATTCAAAGAAGGAAAGACCAGTTTTAATGAGGAATTTTTTATCAATAATTTTGCCGCAATTTTCTTTCGCGCATTAGTTGTTGCAAGTTATCTTGAAATAGAGAAAATTAAAGAGTTTGAGCCCTTTTGTGGTCAGGGTTTTAAAGATTTTACCAGCATAATTTCAATTTTTAGTTTCGATAAAAATAAATTGCAAAATTTGCTAGAGAAAAATCGATCAAAAATTTTAAGTTTTGTTAAGGAAATTTCATGAATCAAGAAAAATTAAACGAAATTCGTCCATATCGCGCAATTCATCGTCGTAAATCACGACAAATTTTTGTTGGAAATGTTGCAGTTGGTGGCGATGCCCCAATTTCAGTACAATCAATGACCAACACCAAAACAACCGACATTCAAGCAACCATAAAACAAGTCAACGAGTGCGCTGAACTTGGCGCTGAATTGATGAGAATTTCCGTGCCAGACAAAGAATCTGCTGATGCTTTAAAACAAATAATTCCACATTGCGCTGTGCCAATTATTGCTGACATACACTTTCACTATCGTCGCGCCATTGAAGCAGCTGAAGCTGGAGCAAAATGCTTACGAATCAACCCCGGAAACATTGGCTCTGATGAAAAAGTTCGTGAAGTGATTAAGGCCGCAAAAGACTATGGCTGTTCGATTAGAATTGGCGTTAATGCTGGTTCACTGGAACAAGATTTATTAAACAAATACAAAACCCCAACTCCTGAAGCTTTGGTTGAGTCGGCGCAGCGTCACATGAAAATTTTGGAAGATAATGATTTTTTCAACTTCAAAATCAGCGTCAAAGCTTCTGATGTTTTTTTGGCGGTGGCCGCGTATAAAGCGCTTGCCGAAGCTTGTGATTATCCTCTGCACATTGGAATTACTGAAGCAGGAAGCCTTGCTGCTGGAACTGTTAAATCTTCAATTGGGCTTGGCAGCCTTTTGTGGCAAGGAATTGGCGACACTATGCGAGTTTCGCTTTCCGCTGATCCCAAAGAAGAAATTAAAGTTGCTTATCAAATCTTAAAAACACTTAATTTGCGCCATCATGGGGTCAATTTAATTTCTTGTCCTTCTTGTGCTAGACAAGCTTTTGATGTGGTTAAAACTGTTGAAGCTGTGGAAAAGCGCGTTGAACATATCAAAACTCCAATCACAATTTCAATTCTAGGATGTGTAGTAAACGGCCTTGGTGAAGCTGCCCACACCCAAATTGGCATTACTGGCGGCGGATCAAATCGTCACAATGTTTATATCAATGGAAAACCTGATCATAAAGTTACGAGTGAAGAGTTGGTTGATCACATTGTTCAATTAATTGAGAAGGAAGTGCAAAAAATATAATGCCCTGCTCTTTTGATAAAAAAATTATAGCAAAAAATTTTTCTAATTCCGCGCCAAATTATGACGATTTTGCTTTGGTGCAAAAATCTGCGGCAACTGATTTGCTTGATTTTACTAAAGCTTTTATTGAAAATAAAAAAGGAAATTTAAAAATACTTGATCTTGGCTCAGGCACAAGTTTTTTGGCAAAAGAACTTTTAAAATCTTATGATAAAAAAATAGATTTTATTTGTGAAATTGATTTGGCTAAAAATATGCTTGCTAACTGGAAAGAACGCCCCGCAAAGGTTTTGGCAATTCAAGCCGACATTGAAAATCTTCCTTTTAGAAATGATAGTTTTGATTTGATTATTTCTTCATTTTCTTTGCAATGGCTGAATGATTTCGACCATAGTTTTTCCTGCTTATATAAAATTTTAAGGAAAGATGGAATATTATCTTTTTGCCTGCCAAATGCTCAATCTCTTGCTGAAATAAAAATTGCAAGTCAAAAAAGCAAATGCAATTTCCACTTTAATGATCTTCCAAAAGATGTGGAAATAAAAAATGTTTTAACAAAAAATAATTTTACGCAAATTTTATTTAACAAAAAATCGATCACACAAAACTTTAGCGATGGAATTAAGGCGTTAAAATCTTTAAAATCCTTTGGTGGAAGCTATTCTGCAAATAATCGCTTCATTGGTAAAAAAAATTTACAAAATTTTCAAAATTTTTATTTGAAAAATTCTATTAACGATGGTAATAATTTCCCTCTTTCTTGGGCTGTGTCCTATCACATTTTCGGCAAATAAAAATGTTTAATTTTTTTAGAAAAAAAACGACAAAAGAAAATTTGCCATCTAAAATTGGCAATAGTTTAAACCAAAATCTTTCAAAATTTTTTGCAAATTTTGGCAGTTGGATTGAGCTTTTTCAAACTGAATTACATGTTGTAATTGCCAAATGTAAAAACCTGCAAGAAACCAATTATAATCTCGGTTTAAAACACTTAAACAACGGAAGAATTGCAGAAGCAACTTTCCGCTTTCGTTTTACTAAAAAATTCTGGCCAGAATGCTATGAGGCCTACTATCAACTGGCTTATTGCTTCACTCTAGACAACCGATTAGAAGAAGCAAAAATAACTTTGGAAGAACTTTTAAGCAAAAAACCAGATCATGAAAAAGCCAAAGACTTATTAAATAACGTCAACACCAAAATTCAAAACAAAGCTTCTTAAATGAAAATAAAATTAATAGTCATAATTTTAGCCTTCTTGCTTACGTCTATTCCTCACCCATCTTTTGCTGCAAAAGCTTCAGTTAAAAATGATTATGATAATGAAGATGATTTCAGTTTTTATGAAGAAGAAAATGTTGTAAAAATTTATGATCCATTAGAAAAAATGAATCGCAAAATTTTTACTTTCAATGACATTGTCGACCGCTGTTGTGTTGAACACATCGCCCTTGTTTATCGCCAAGGTGTTCCTCCTAAAGCACGTAACATGATCCATAATTTTTTAAACAACTTATCACGCCCAATTTCTGCGGTTAACTCTTTCTTGCAAGGAAAAACAGAAAATGGTCTTGCAACTTTTTCTAATTTTCTAATCAACACCACTATTGGAATTGGTGGAATTTTTGATTTAGCTTCTGAGCGCGGCATACTATATCAACAAGAAGATTTTGGACAAACCTTAGGACATTACGGAGTTCATTCTGGCGCTTATCTCATGCTTCCTATTCTTGGCCCAAGCTCGGCTCGTGATCTTGGTGGAATGGCGGTTGACAAAACCGTTAATTTTACTGACCTTAACATGTTAAAAATTGGTGGAGAAACTGATGCAATTCCAACTGAATATAGAATTGGGGCGGCCACTACTTCTGGTATTGACAAAAGAGAAAGTTTAATTGAGATTGTTGATGACATCAGGAAAGATTCTTTTGATCCTTATGCGACAATTAGAAGCGCTTACTTACAAAAACGCGCAACTGAAATTAAAAAATAATATGAAAAAAATCTTACTACTAACAACCAGCTTATTTATTTTGTTTTGCAACAACAGCTTTGCACAAAACCCAGCTAAAGAAAAAGAGGTTGGCGCTTTTGTTGAAACTATTGGAAATAAAATTGTTAAAATTGCTAGTGACAAAGCCCTTACAGACAATAAAAAGCGCGAACAAATCATTGCAGTTGTTGACTCAGTGATTGATGCTGAATGGATTGCCCGCTTTGTTTTAGGAAAAAATTATCGCACTATCACAGAAGAGCAAAAAACTAAATTTATCAAACTCTATCGCCAATTCATGATCAACACTTATGGTCCAAAATTTAAAAATTATGATGGCAAAAAATTTACTGTAAATGAAGTGACGGAACGTAACGGATTTTATGTTGCGAAAGCTGAATTTTTACCACGTGATTCTAATGTGCCAATTTCAGTTGACTTCAGGGTTAAAGAAAAAGATGAAAAACTTTTGATTCTTGATTTTATCGCTGAAGGCATAAGTTTAATTGAAACTCAACGTTCTGAATTCAATTCGGCAATTTCACAAGGCGGAGCTGATAAATTCCTAAAAGATTTAGAAGCTAGAGTGGAAAACCTTAAAAAGCTGCAAAAATAAATCTCGCGGTCATCCTGTGCTTGTCGAAGGATGCTCTGAGTTTCTTTGCGTACCAAGGGATAATTCCCCCATTTATTAATAAACAAACCTTGAAAATCAACTTTGCACTAATAAACTAGGCGTTAGAAGCTGTTGTTATGAACAACATTACACAACAAAAATAGATGTTTTATGAATAAAAAACTTGCTTGGCTATTTCTGCTAATCTTTACTGCAAACTGTTCTCCAATCTATTTATACGGCGCACTTCCAGAGCAAAAAGAAAGTGAAAATAACATCAAAACATTAAATCAAGCACTGACCAAAGCTTTAAGTGCCAATGTTTTATCCCGCGACACTAATGGTGCAATAAAGAAACTTCTCGAACGCAATAACTTTAAAGAAAGTTTTGCAAAAGAATCTGATTTAATTAACGCTGATCATGCAGATTTGCTTAGACGATATGATGCTCATAAAAAAGCAAAAAAAACCATGATTTTTGATGATTTTATTCTTTATCAAGATATGTCTGCTTTCCTACAAAACTCTGATCTAATCGCCAGTTATTACCACAAACTTTCAAAAGACAGTCGCTTGCTTTATGACACTGTGACAAAAAGCAATATCACCATCATCGGCTTTTATCGCAGCATTGACAATGTTGAAGAATATCGTGAGTTTGCTAAGAAATATATTCCGGGCGCAAAAGAATATGAAGATTTGAGAGTTCCTTTTGTAATGGAAATTACAAAATTGAAAAATGAATTATTTGATCATGGTTTAAAGCATGACGAAGAGACTCTTGCCAAAATCACTGGAGGTAAAAAGTTTTGCCAAAAAATAAATAACGGTTCTGATAATATTGCAGCTTACCTCAACTCGGGCATGAATATTGATAGAGAATGCATTTATCACGCTGCTGGATTGAGAGTTATTCGTAACATTAAAAACGCTGTTTTAGTTACCGCTTACGACCAAGCTGGAAAGAATCCTGCAATGATTAACATCTTGGTTAACACACAAAAACATCGCGCAGATTTTGAATCGCTTGGCGGAGACGAATATATCTATTACGTTGGATTGCATAGATATAAAGTTCTATACACCGATCGCACAGTTAATGCTTTCAACGAATTTAGCATTAACGCCTATCCTTTCTTAAAAACAACTTTAAAAAGGGCTGAAACATCTCCGCAGTTTATTATACATAAATAATTTTATAAAGGTGTCAGACACTTTTATGCGCAAAGGTGTCTGACACCTTTGCTGTTTTTCTGCGCAGAAGATTTTTTCTTAAAGCGTCTGAAAGTTTTTTCTTATTTTTCTGGCGCAACCCTTGCTTTTCAGAGCTAAAATTGGGCTTAGACTTTTTTTCTGACGTCATAAAAATTAAGAAATTTCAAACTGTTTGGAATAAAGATTAGCGTAAGCCCCACCCTTTTCTAATAACTCTTTGTGAGAACCTTCTTCAACCACTTTTCCGTTAGAAATAACAATAATTTTATCTGCATGAATTACCGTTGAAAGACGGTGTGCAATAACAATCGTGGTGCGATTTTTCATCAAACCAGCTAAAGCATCTTTAATTAATTTTTCAGAAACTGGATCAAGCGCGGAAGTTGCTTCATCTAAAAGCAATATTGGTGCGTTATAAAGAATAGCACGAGCAATTGCAATTCTTTGACGCTGACCACCAGAAAGGCGAATTCCGTTTTGACCAACCATGGTGTTATATTTTTCTGGTAAATTTTGAATAAATTCATCAGCTTCAGCAAGCTTTGCAGCGCGAATTATTTCTTCTTCGCTGACATCGGTTTTTCCATAACGAATGTTTTCAATGATCGTGTCATCAAACAACATAACTTCTTGATTTACAACTGACATTGCTCCGCGCAAAGATTTTAGTGTGATGTCACGAATATCATGCCCATCAAGCATCACCGAACCTTGATTTGCATCGTAAAAACGCAAAATCATGCTCATAATGGTTGATTTTCCGCCTCCAGAATGACCAACCAAGGCAATGGTTTTGCCAGCTGGAACTTTGAAACTAACGTTATCAAGAGCCTTTTTGTCGTCAATATAGCTAAAATCAACATTTTTAAATTCAATTTCCCCTTTTGGATGATCCAAAGAAACAGCGTTTGGCTTATCAACAATAGTTGGTTTTTCATCAAGCAACATATAAAGACGGGTTGCTGCAGCAAAGCCCATTTGAACCCCAGAATTCATGCCAGAAATCGATTTTAATGGGCGATAGGCCATCATCATTGCAGCAAAAAACGAAAAAAACGCACCCGGAGTGGTTTCACCACTGATAACTTGATGACCGCCATACCAGATAACCGCAGCAATGCCAAAACCGCCAAGACTTTCCACAAAAGGCGATGAAATTAAAGAAATACGCGAAATTTTTTTGCCCATTTTAAAAATGCTTTCAATGATCAAAGACATTCTTTTGATTTCAAAATCTTCGCAGTGATAAGCCTTAACTAGCTTAGAATATTGCAAAGTGTCACTCATTTGTGAGTTAAATTTTCCCGCCATTTCTTGGTTTTTAAAAGATAAATTACGCAATTTTCGACCAAGTTTATAAATTGGATAGGCCGCCAAAGGAAAGCCAATGAAAGCAACTAGTGAAAGCTCAACGCTTTGTTTAAACATCACAAAAACCAAGGCTCCTAATGTGAAAAACTGTTTTATAAAACCGTTAATTAAGGAATTTATCATGCCAACCACTGCAGAAGCTTCATTAATTACACTTGCCATCATGTCGCCAGAAGATTTGCTGTGTAATTTTGAAATATCTGATTTAATGAAGTGGGCGTAAAGCCGAAGGCGCATATCTGAAGTGATTCTCAAGCTGATGATGTTAGTTAAAAGCAGCTGGAAATAGGTGGCAAAGCCTTTGAAAGCAGTAACTATCAATATCACCACAGGAATTATGATAAGCGCAGAAGCATTTTTATTAAAAAAAACTGAGTCTAAAGCTGGTTTAACCAACCAAGCGTGAAGCGCTGTGGTTCCAGCAATCACAAGCATCAAAAGGATTGTGACTAGAAACGATTTATAATGCGGAAAAACATATTCTTTAGAAATACGCTTAACCAAGTAAGCTGTGCTGTTATAGTCAATAATAGCGGTTTTAGAGTTCATAAGTTAATTCATTTTTGCTTTATTTAAGCAATGTTTTACTTGAGTATCGAAAAAAAAACAAATATTTTATTTTGATTAAAAAAAGGGGTCTGACCCCTTTTATGAAAATATGAAAAAGGGGTCTGACCCCTTTTTAAAAAAAAGCCAATATTTTAAATTAATGTTAAACATTTTTAATTATTTTAAAGAAGTTTTTTTAGAAAACTTAAAAGAAATTGCTCAAGAAAATCAAATTAAGATTAACGATGCTGACTTAAGAAATTTCACGGTTGAGCCTGCGAAAGAGCGCTCTCACGGCGATCTTGCTTGCAATGTTGCAATGATTGTCAGTAAAAAATTTTCTCATATTGAAACGCTAAATAACCCAAGAAAACTGGCGGAAAAACTTATCGCTAGAATAAAAAATCCAAACATCACAAAGCTTGAAATTGCTGGGGCGGGCTTTATTAATATTTTTTTAAAAAAAGAAATTTTTCATCAAATAATTTTTAATCTTTTAGAGGAAAAAAATTTCTCTTTTCCAAATTTGGGAAATGGCATAAAAGTTAATTTGGAATATGCCTCGCCAAACCCTACGGGCCCAATTCATGTCGGCCACACGCGCGGCGCAATTTATGGCGATGTTTTAGCAAATCTTTTGCAAAAAGTTGGCTTTGATGTTTTAAAAGAATATTACATTAATGATGCTGGTGCACAGATTTTAACTTTGCTTAAATCCGCTTATTTACGCTATTTACAGGCCTGTGGGAAAAATATTGAAATTTCTGAAGGATTGTATCCCGGAACTTATCTCATTGAAGTTGGTGCAAAATTAAAAGAAAAATTTGGCGATAGTTTAATTGACAAAGAAGAAACGGAAATTTTGCCTAAAATTCGTGATGAAGTGGTGGAGCAAATGGTTGAAATGATCAAGTCTGACCTGCTTTCTTTAGGCATTAAACATGACAGTTATTTTTCTGAAAAAAAAGAATTACATGATAAAAACAAAATTGCTGAAGCAATAGAAATTTTGCGCAAACAAAATTTAATTTATGAAGGAAAATTAGAAGCGCCAAAAACTGAAAAAGGCGTGGGCGCGCTTCCTGAGGGCTATGATGACAAAGAGCAAACTTTATTTCGTGCCACAAATTTTGGCGATGATCAAGATCGCGTGGTTAAAAAAGCTGACGGAAGCTTCACCTATCTTGCTGGAGACATTGCTTATTCAAAAAGTAAATTTGAGCGCGGCGCAAAAATTTTTATTATGCCACTGGGTTATGATCACGCTGGTTATGTCAAACGATTGACTGCCGTGGTTTCTGCCTTAACTAATAATCAGGCACAATTAAAAGTGATTTTGTGTCAGATGGTAAAATTTGTAAAAAACGGCGAGCCGCTTAAAATGTCAAAACGTGCTGGAAATTTTATCACCGCGCGTGAAGTGATTGACGAAGTTGGCGCTGATGCTTTGCGTTTCATTATGCTGACTCGAAAAAACGATGCGCCATTTGATTTTGATTTAGCCAAAGTTATTGAACAATCCAAAGATAATCCAATTTTTTATGTGCAATATGCTCATGCCAGATGCTGTTCAGTGCTTCGCAATCTTGAAGCGGAAGGAATTAAATTCGATGGAGAAATTGATGCTGGAGTTCTAAAAAACTTACAAGATGAGAGTGAAATTGAATTAATTAAAAAAATTGCAAATTTTCCTAGAATTATTGAAATGTCCGCAATAAATTTTGAACCGCATCGAATTGCATTTTATCTGCAAGAACTTGCGGCAGAGTTTCATGCTTTGTGGAACAAAGGCACAGAAAATCCGAATTTAAAATTTATTGTAAAAGAAAATTTACAACTCACCCAAAGCAGAATTTACTTAGTTCTTGCTTTGAAAAAAATTATTAAAATCGGTTTAGAAATTTTCAATATCAAAGCAGTTGAGGAAATGAGATAATGGAAGATTTTGGCTATATAAAAAACGAGGATCGCTCTTCTAATCTGATCAGAAAAATTTTTTTGGTCAGCGCCACTTTATTTTCAATTGGCTGTTTTATTTATATCACAATTTCCGCTTATTATTTCGTCTATCAAGACAGCGCAGCAATTGAAACCATTAAGTCGCCAGAAGAACCAATTAAAGTTTCTGAAGAACAAAAAGAAAATGATTCTGATGCTTCAATGCAGATCAATCATGCCATTTATGAAGATATTTTTGGCAATAAAAAAGAATCTTTAAAAACGCCGAAAGTGCGCGCCAATGAAGAAGCCCCCCTGCCCCCACAGCTTTCTTCACATTTGCAACAACAAAAATTTGCTGAAGAAAAAATTATAGTTTCCAAAAATACTGTCGCTAAATCTGAAGATTTGGCAATTGTTGAAAACAAAGCTTCCGTATCACCAACAAATAAAAACGCGCAAAAAATTATTGTTTATTCCGAAAAAGACAAAGCAAAAACTGAAACGAACACCCCTTCAAAGCAACAACCTGCAAATAAAGATTTGTTGACAAAAAAAGAAGGAGACGTTCTAGAATATGAATCTAAAACAGAAGATAAACCAATAAAAGATAAAAAAGTTGAATCAAAAAAACGCTCGGTGCGTGTGCAAATTGCAGCGATGACTTCAAAAAAGGCGGCGCAAGACAGCTGGAATAAATTAAACAAAACTTATCCATCACTTTTTTCTGGCAAAAAACCAACTATTGAAGAAGTTAATTTAGGCAAAAAAGGCATCTTCTATCGCCTGCAAGCTGGCAATTTCTTCAACCAAGTTGATGCTGAAGAATTTTGCAAACAATATGTAATAAAAACCCACAAAACCCGCGCTGATTGTATTGTGGTGGAGTGATGCCCTGTAAAACCACCTTAGAAATGGTCTTTCCGTTTGCGGGAATGGCTCTTAAGACCCATTCCCCACATTCATGTCAAACCATTAAAGGAAATGAACATGGGGACGGGGTTAGAAACCCTGTCCCGCAACGAGCAACAGATTACAAATCCTGCCCAGCATCGCCTTATTTCATGGCCTGCCGCTCAGGCGGGATTTGCAATCCCGCCTGGACGTTCATGCAAAAATCACACACAAATTCAAAGTGAATGAAACTTCCGAATCTCCTCAACTAAACCAACATATTTATATACAGGCTCAACCTTCTGCATAATCCAGTCGTAAATAAAAACATCATCTTCTTCAATAAATTGCTGATAAAGCTGCAACTTTTCATCATCAAATTCCAAATGTTTTGCCACAAAAAAATTTCCAAGCAGAATGTCGGTTTCCTTACAACCACGGTGGGTTGAGCGATAAATTAATTTGCGTAATAAAATTTCCTTATCCATTTTGCATTAATGAATCTTTAATTTTTTTAATAAAATCTTGCGCGATTTTTTCGCCATATTGCTTTGCAGCAGAAACTCCCCAAACTGGTCTTGGAAAAGCTTCATCATTCTTAAACCTAGCAATCACGTGAATGTGAAGCTGGCGCACCACATTGCCCAAATTTGCAATGTTAATTTTGTCAGCATTAAAATTTTTCTGCAAAAATTTTGCGACTAAATTAATTTCACGCAGAAGTTCAATTTGATCTTCAAAATCAAGGTCAAAAATTTCCACCAAATCTGGCTTCCGCGGAACCAATATCAACCACGGATAATTAGCATCATTCATTAAAAGAACGCGCGAAATTTTTAAATCGCACACAAAAAAACTGTCTTGTTCGAGCTTTTGATCAAGAGAAAACATGATGATTTTAAGATTTAAAATTATAAATTGCTGCGCATTGTTCAAAATAATCAACCCAAAATCAAGTGTTAAAAAACCTTACAATTCAAAATATTGTTTTAATTGATAAAGCTGACATTCCTTTTAGCAAAGGGCTTTGCATTTTAAGCGGCGAAACTGGCTCTGGAAAATCAATTTTGCTTGATTCGCTTGGCCTGACCATTGGCTTTCGCTCTAACATGCGCTTAATTGGCAATGATGAAAACAAAGCTGCTGTTTTTGCGGAATTTGACATTTCAAATAACAAAATTTGTCAGGATTTTTTAAAAGAAAATGATTTATTAAACTCTGAAAACCCTTGCGAATTAAGAATAAGGCGCACCATCCAAGAAAATTCTACTAACAAAATTTTTGTTAACGACAATCCAATTGGCGTAAATCTCTTGGCAAAAATTGGTGAAACTTTAGTGGAAATTCACGGACAACATGACCAGCGCGGCCTTTTAAATTCCAGCGCGCACGGCGAAATTTTGGATGAATTTGCCCAAAATGAAACTTTGCTAAAAAACCTACAAAAAAATTATGAAGAATTAAGAGAAGCAGAAAATAAAATTGCCGAATTAAAAGCAAAAAAAGAGCAAGCCGAAAGAGAAAGGGATTATCTCGAGCACGTGGTGCAAGAGCTTGCAAATGCTGATGTCAAAGAAAATGAAGAAGAAGATTTAGTTAAGAAAAAAGATCAACTTAACGGCAAAGAAAAAATTTTAAATTTTTTAAAAGAATTTAAAAATAATTTGCTTGAAGCAAGCTCACAGCTGATTTTGTCGCAAAAAATTCTGATTAAAAATCAAAATAACATTAATAATTTTTTGCCAGAAGAAGCAGAAGATTTTTCTTCTGCAAGTGATAAAATTGATCAACAAATAACCGAGTTAGATTCAATAATATCAAGCGTTGAAAGCAGTTTTAGAAATTTAAATAATTCTGATGATAATTTAGATGAAATTGAAGAAAGATTGTTTTTTATCAGAAGTTTAGCGCGAAAATTTAATACACAAATTTCCGAACTGCCAAAAATAATTCTTGATGCGGAAGAAAAATTAAAACTCTTAAACAATGAAAAAACCTTCACTTTAGAGCTAGAAAATCAAAGGATGAAGCTGCTTGAATCTTACAAAAAAACCGCTGATCAATTAAGTGAAAAAAGAAAAAAATCCGCAAAAATTTTAGCAAAAAAAGTTGAGGAAGAGTTGAAATTTTTGAAAATGGAAAATACTAAATTTTCAATTGAGGTGCTTGACAAAAGAATCTCCGAGCCTGAAATCACTGCAGTAAAAGGCTATGACAAAATTCGTTTCACTGCTGCAATTAATGATAACAACTTCGATGAAATCGCTAAAATCGCTTCAGGCGGTGAATTGTCTCGCTTCATGCTCGCTTTAAAAGTTGCACTGATTGATGTTAAATCTGTTCCAACTATGATTTTTGATGAAATCGACACAGGAATTGGTGGAAGCACAGCTGACGCCGTTGGAAAGCGCTTAAAAATTCTTGCACAAAAATTGCAAATTCTGGTGGTCACTCACCAACCGCAAATTGCTGCCAAAGCTGATTTACATTTTAAAATCAGCAAAAGCTCTGATGGCAAAAAAATTAAAACTAAAGTTGAAGTTTTGGATCAAGAAACTCGCCAAGTTGAAATTGCTCGCATGCTTTCTGGTGAAAACATCAGCAAAGAGGCGCTCGCTGCGGCAGAAAGTTTGATTAATGGTTAGGATAGTTTGTTTGTCATAAACATTAGTAATTATCCTAATACACAACTCGGTGTCATGTCAGAGCTTGTCGAAGGATGTTTTGAACCTCGTAGTTCTATCATGGAACCTCAAAGGGGTCTGACCCCTTTTAAAAAACATTCAATTTGTTCCTTGAATTTTGATTTTTTTTTCTTAAAAAAAGCCTGTTAATTTCCAAATAAATCTGATCTCAAAATCAATGGTTGAAGAAAATGCATTAGTAAGAAACGTAAGGAATTTCACGATCATCACAAGCTTGATTGTTTTGGTGTTGGCTTTTTGTTTTTATCTCACTGGTGCGCTTACAATCATCACAATCAACAGCAATTTTGATATTATAAAAAAATATTGGGAATTGCCAATCCTAAAACAATTTCTCTATCTCTTTCAAACTCTTGCCGCTTATTGGAAATTTTATCTAACTCACCACGCGTCTCTTGCCCCAGGCGCTCACAATAATTTTGCAATGAAATTATGGATCACAACTTTCGCCCCTTACACAATAGTTTTCACGCTTGCTTGGACGCTGCGCGCGCCACTCATCGATTGGCGGCCTTTTAAAAAACCAGAATCAATTCACGGTGATGCTAAATGGGCAACGGGAAAAGACGTAAAAAAAATGGGGTTGCGCTCTAAACACGGCGTGTTGCTGGGGCGCTATAAAAATCGTCTTTTAGTTGCTGGTGGCTATCAACACATTCTTTTGTTTGCGCCAACAGGTTCTGGTAAAGGTGTGGGCTTTGTTATTCCCAACTTATTATTCTGGCAAGATTCGGTGATTGTTCACGACATCAAGCTTGAAAACTATGAACTCACTTCTGGCTGGCGCAGAAAACATTTCAAGCAAAAAGTTTTTTTGTGGAACCCCGCTGATCCTGACGGAGTTTCACATTGTTACAACCCAATGGATTGGATCAGCAAAAAACCCGGTCAAATGGTGGATGACGTGCAAAAAATCGCCAATTTCTTGCTTCCCGAACAAGAATTTTGGCAAAACGAAGCAAGAGCTTTGCTTACTGGCGTTATGCTTTATTTAGTTGCCGACGAAAACAAACCAACCACTCTTGGCGAAGTGGTGCGCACTTTGCGCAATGACGACGTGGTTTATAACTTGGCGGTGATTCTTGACACCATGGGCAAAAAAATTCACCCAGTTTCTTACATGAACATCGCCTCTTATTTACAAAAACCCGACAAAGAGCGCGGATCAGTAACATCAACCGCCAACTCTTCTCTGGAATTGTGGGCCAACCCTTTAATCGACACCACAACAGCCACCAGCGACTTCAGCTTGCATGAATTTAAAATCGAGCCCCACACAGTTTACGTTGGCCTTACTCCCGACAACATCCACCGCCTAAAGCCATTAATGGGAATGTTCTATCAACAAGCCGCTGCATTTTTCACTGCAAGACTTCCGCAAAAACATGAAAAATATGGCGTGCTGATGATGATGGACGAGTTTCCAACACTTGGAAAAATGGAACAATTTCTTGCCGGCATCGCTTATTTTCGTGGTTATAATGTGCGTTTGTTTTTGATCATTCAAGACACCGAACAGCTCAAAGGAATTTACGAAGAAAGTGGCATGAACTCTTTCCTTTCAAACTCAACCTATCGCATCACATTCGCCGCCAACAACATGGAAACCGCCAATTTGATTTCGCAATTGCTCGGCAACAAAACCGCTGATCAAATTTCTTACAACAAACCAAAATATCTCGACTTAAACCCAGGCGCGCGTTCACTTCACGTTTCACAAACTCAGCGCGCTTTATTGCTTCCGCAAGAAGTGATTCAACTTCCACGCGAAGATCAAATCATTTTAATTGAATCTCAACCTCCAATCCGCAGCAAAAAAGTCACTTATTATAACGACAAATTCTTCACCAAACGTCTATTGCCAAAAGTTGAAATCCCACGCCAAGAGCCATACATGCCCGACCATTCCAAACTAAAATCCGACAAAAGCGGCAATGCTGATTCCAATAAAAAGAAAAACGGTGATTTGAATTAATCCAATTAAATTTACTTGCATGAACCCACTGAATTATGCCGCGCTCAATGCTGGGCTTCCGTAAAGTAACTCCGCCCTTACCGTTCATTAAAACTTAAAACCTGAATTTGATTAAATTATGGCATGAACTTAAAGGGCAGAGTTGCAAACTCTGCCCAGCATCAAGCATCGAGGCCTAGCATCTGATTCTAGCGCTGGGCGGAGTTTATAACTAAGTGCTGGGCGGAGTTTAGCAACACCGCCCTTACCGTTCATTAAAACTTAAAACCTGAATTTGATTAATTATTTGCCTTAAGCAGATGGAACTGCTGAAACAGCTCCTGTAGATCTAACAGTAACTGGATGTGGAGCAGATGAAGGACGTCTTACAATATCTAAAGCAGAAGTAATCTTCCCTATAAAAGCAGAAACTGTCGCTTTTTTTCTGGAAATATCATCACCATCCTTATAATCTGCAAAACAAACAGCAGCCAACAATTTATTAGGATCAACCATTTCATCTACACTAGAAACTGTAACACTTCGAATCACACCAATATTGATTTGTTCACTTGCTTTATATACATCTCTAGATTGAAGTTCTCTAAATTTTTTCAAAGCACTTTCCAAAAATTCAGCAACATTTTCTCTTTTTATTCCGCTAATTTCGCAACTAAAATCTAAATCCACTGCTTGACCTGGTGCCCTTAGACGTGGATTAAGCATTTTTCCACGACGATCCATCAAATCAGCAATTTGTAATATTTTTTCACTTGTATTATCATCCAAACCTTCTTTACTCTTTGTATGTTCTTGCAATTTCGCAGCAACCTCTTTTAAACAATCACCAATATATTGTTTATATTCCAAATCTACACCACTACCCCTAAATGGAGTGCAAATCTTGCTAAGTTCTTTAATAATATTTACATCTGGAAATTCCAAAATAGCTCCTGATACTATTGAATTTGCAACCTGAGAAATTAATAATTCAGTATCATCACCAGTATTTGATAATAACACTTGTTCCAAAACTCGCCCAAACGATTTACTTTGATCATACGCAGTGCATATAGCTCTTCTTAATGGCTCAATAAATTCAACATCATGTGCTCCTAATCCACCACCTGCACCTGCAACTCCACCTCCACCTGCACCACCAACTCTTACAGAGGAATCAACTCCTCTGGCAAAACCTCCTACACTTCCACCCGCCGCAGTTCCAGATGGGACTCTATCTGATTCTGCAACTACTGTTGGATCAAGAGTTGGACTAGCTGCACCAACACCTGTTCCAGCTCCATGTGTCCTAAAAGTATGAGATCGATCTGCACCACGCGACTGAGGAAACGATGTAGTTTGAGCTGTCGTAACTTGAGAAGTAGCCCTATCTACTCTTCTATCCGCAGAACCTCCCCCAGAAAAACTTACACCTTGTATCCCAGCATCACCTTCTAAGCTTTCTATTAATCGACTTGCATCATGAACAATGTCTGCTGTTTCTGTTCTAGCTGATTCCTCTAAAACTTCTTTTCGTTCAGCTAATACAATCAAGGCATTTCTTGCATCTTCTAGCTCTCTTCTAATCTGTTGTTCTCTTGCATTAAGTTCAGCTACAGAACTATCAATATCTATTCGAGATTTTAACAATTGTGCTTCTAGAGTTGCAATCTCATCTGTAATTCGTTGAACTATTTCTCGATTAGCAGCACGCTTTCTATCTCTAGCTTCTCTAGCTTCTTGCACTCGAGCTTGAGCAGCCGCAATCTCCTGATCATGCTGCTCAGCAGAACCATCAGCATCTAAACCAGTAATCTCATCTTCTATAGCCTGCAATGCCTCAGCATGCTCTCTATTTCTAGTATTTCTAGTAGTCGTCGCATCTTGCAATCGAGCTCGAGCAGCCGCAATCTCCTGATCATGCTGCTCAGCAGAACCATCAGCATCTAAACC
>CAZOKU010000017.1:24408-25642 GCA_964580715.1 uncultured Rhizobium sp.
AGCATGCTCTCTATTTCTAGTATTTCTAGTAGTCGTCGCATCTTGCAATCGAGCTTGAAGAACAGCTAACGCTCTTTCATGAACTCCACGCTGATCTGTTAAAGCAGATTCAGATGCTGATACTTGTGCTTGAAGAGCTAAAAATTCTAGAGCCTCTTTTTCTGCAGTTGCTTTATCAGCCGTTGCTTTTGCTACTTGTCCTTGAAGCGCACCATTTTCTCTTGTTACAACCTCCAAAGCATCTTTCAAAGAAGAAATTTGTTCTGCAGAAGTTTTGGCACTAGTCAACCTTGTTTGAATATCCGCCAACTCTCTTTCATGACCTTTAGAAGCACTCTTCAACGCAGCTTCAACCTGAACAGCAATCTCAGCCTCAGCATTTTCTGCTTCAAATTGAAGTCTTTGCAACTTAGCTGCATGACTACTCTTCACTTCTTGCACTCGCGTTTCCGCATCAAATTTTGCTTTAGCTAATCGTTTTTGAAGCGCCACCTTTGCTGCTTGAAAAACTGCATCCTCCCCATCTATTTCAGCCGATACTGCAACTTCAACACCACCCTCGGCTTCTACAACTTGTTGTTTTAATTCTGCAATTTCTCTTATTCGAAGATCTGCTTTTTTTTGAATCGCTTCTTGTTGTCTTATTGCGGTTTCTATTTGTACCGTTGATTCTAGTTGAGTAACTAGAACTTCATTTTCTTGTAAAAGTTCATCTTTCTGGCTTTGAAGAGCTGCATTTTCTGCTGATTTTTCAGCTATTTTATCTAAACTCTTTTTTGTTGCTTCAGACAATTTTCCAATAGCTATTTGTAAATCTCCAACTGCTGTATCTAAAGTTGATTCGCCTTCATCCGAAAGCCTTCCAGACCGTGGTTCACTAGCAGCATCCATATCTAAAGTTTTCTGCGCACCTTTACCATCATTTTTCACTCTATCACTTTCAGAGTATTCTACTAAAAATGATCCAAACTTATCAAGAGTTAGAAGATCCTCATCTGAAGTAGGAGTTTTTGCAACAGGAGCTGCTGTTGAAGATCCCTTAACAGAATCAGTCGTAGCAGCAACGGACGTAGTACCCACACTTAATAAAGTAGCATCTAGTGACAAATCATGAGCTTGGCTTTTTAAATCTCTTCCTAAATCTAACAAGAATTTCGTGGTTGCATTTTTTAGACTATCAGATTTTCTTTCAGAAGCTTCTGCTCTTCTTTCAGCATCAGCTAGCTGTTGTTTT
>CAZOKU010000018.1:0-23411 GCA_964580715.1 uncultured Rhizobium sp.
ACTCCTGACCCCCTGCTTGCAAAGCAGGTGCTCTACCAACTGAGCTATATCCCCTCTTTAAACGTAAAAAAGAGCGCATATCTTAAGAATCCCCAATCAAAATGTCAAAGGGAATTTTAAAAAAATTTAAAGCCATGCCAGTGGTGTTGCATGGCCCATTTTATGAACTAGCGGTTTGTGCTGTAATCACGGTCGCGGCTATTGTCACGATCACGTTCACCTCTGCCTTTTCTTCTGTCACGCGAAAACTTTTTATGTGGCCTTTGTGAAGAAAATCTTCTTCTAAAACCGCCTAAAATTAACGCCGCAATCACAATTAAAGCATGAATTCCAAAAATTTCTAACGCTAAAGTTTTTTCTTCTTTTTCAATTAAAGAATAAACTAAAGCAAGCACTGACATGTTATAAATCAGGCCAAAAACTTGACCAGAATAAAAGTTTAACATGTTTGATTTAGGTTTATCATGGCGAAAATTATGACGATCACCTCTGTTTCGAGATGAGTCGTTTCTTGAAGAAGCTTGATTATCAAAGCTTCTTTCTGATTTTTGATTATATTCTTTCATTTTAAAATTTAATTATATTTTGTTTGCAACATGACCTTCGGGGCAATCGTTATTATGGCTTCAAACCAATCGAATTGGTCTGCTTAGTTCTATAATTTTCCAATTTCTTAGCGAGATTTTCATCAAAACCAGCCAGAATTGCAACCGCAAGAAGTGCGGCATTTTTTGCACCAGCTTCACCAATTGCCAAAGTTCCAACTGGAATTCCAGCTGGCATTTGTGCAATTGAAAGAAGCGAATCTAAACCTTTCAAGGTTTTACTTTCAACAGGAACTCCAAGAACAGGAACAGAGGTCATCGCCGCCACCATTCCTGGAAGATGCGCTGCGCCACCTGCTCCAGCGATGATAACCTTAACACCATCACTTTTTACAGTCTTGCAAAAATTATACAATCTTTCTGGAGTTCTATGGGCTGAAATGATCTTAGTTTCATATTCAATTTTAAATTCATCAAGAATTTTGCAAGCATGTTGCATAGTTGCAAAATCTGATTTACTTCCCATTATTATCGAAATCATAAACGCAAGTTATTAATATAGATACAACCCCGCTTTCATCTTTAAACTATAAAATAACTAAAAACAAGGATTTAACTACAACAATTAGCATTTTTTTAAAAAAATCTAACATCTTCCACTGCTAACACCACCAGAATTTACGTTGAAATTATGCATATTATAACCATCACTAACTGGGCAAGAAGATGAACTTGCTGCATGACTTGCGCCTCCAGTGTCGACACCTCTATAAGAAATACTAGATCCGTCTTTAACAGTACAAGATGCTCCTTCTCTTACACCCTGACTATAATCATTCCATACAGGCGCCGCTAAACTCCAATTATAAATATATGAACTGTTAAATCCATCAGGACAACTAATTCCATTCCAATCAGCATCTCGCTCGTAATATGTTTGAGCCCCTGAATCAACCCATACTCCATCATTACATTTAAATGATCTCATATATTTATCGCAACCCCAACCTTCATCCCAGTCAGAAAATACATAAGAAATCTCAACTCCATGTTTTGCAAAAGCAGCATCTGAACCGAGTGAGAATATGGTTCCAGACCCACCACCTTTATTATTCAAACATTGCGTATCACCAGTAATTTCTGCGAGACGACAAGATTTTTTACATGCCGAAGATTCAACTGCCCAAGTTGCTGTGGCAGGATTGGTAGCCGTACCAGCATTATAGGTGCAAGTAGCCTGCGCAACGCCTCCAGAACTATTAGTTGTAGGAAGAATTGTTCCAGTACCACTCAAAGTAGATTGCAACATAGCATCCGCAATTGCACGCAAATTTGCCCCATTGCTATCAAAATCAGGATAAGTGAAGCTTTGCAAGCATTGTAATGTTACTTTATCTCCAAGAGTTCCAGCTGGAATTTGCGTATATCCAACTCTTGGATCCCCATCAGAATGAATTGCACCATACTGAATTGATGGCTCACAAGTTACCTGTTCACAATCAGATTTTCCATCAACCATATTAAAATATACTTCATCAATCTTATTGCCAGCTTTGTAAACACATTGCATTTGCGGCACTGGATCAGCGCCACGATTGTGAGTCCAATATTGACCTGTTGGTGAACAAGTGCCGTCAACAAAAGAATTTCCTCCAGCTTCTACAGAATTTGCATTAGCAACAGTTGGATTGTCAGTTGATATAGAAACACCACTGACCGCAAAAGTTGCATGTCCAATTTGACCACCATTAGCAACGCATACTGGCTGAGGAACTCCCCATTTTCCATTAGTTCCGCATGTACGACTTAAAACAAAATATCCGTTAGTACGATCTTTTCTAAAATCTGAAGCACTAAGAACAATATCTGAAACACTAGAATAATATTGTGTACTTCCTAAAGGGGCAGCATTCCATCGCACATTAACCTGTCCGCTTGAAGTTTGATGTTGCGTTACACCAATATTAATACGCGAATCAGTATCTGCACCTGGACATGTACTGACACAAGGTCTCATAGGAACTGCCCATATTCCATTAACACAAGCTCTTTCTGCAGGAGTTGTAATTGCAGGAGTGTTAACATCATATTGAGTAGGATTTGTTATTATTGATCCATCCCTATTCCTGTTACTTGGATAAGGATATGGAACATATCTAACATCTTGACCAGAAGCATTTTTATCATTGCATGAAGTGGCCTGTGATAGTTGACCATTTCCAGTATCAGTTGTTTTAGCCTCCCAAGCTGCATTACCATTGTTTCCATAAGACTCTGGACTATTTTTTGCAATTGCCACACAACTAGTAAGACAACGGTTTCTAACATTACTTGACCATAACCCACTACTTAAGCATTCACGACTTGGATTCTGACCATTCAAAGGAGTTTTATAATTTCCAACACAGGTTCCAGTAGCAATCCATGGCGCCGAAGTAACATAAGCTGGCTCTTCAACACTTCTTCTAGATGCAACAGTTTGAGGGAATGTTGCTCCACCACTGCTCTCATCAGCAGCGGTAATTGCAGGACAAGATTTTCTTTGGCATGGATTAGATATAACACTTCCCCAACCACCTTGCTGATTACAAACTCTTGTCGGCAAAGATCCGCCTGTTGGAGCAAATCCATCAATACACCTTGCCGCAGCAACATTTGTTGCATAATCATTAGTGTTGGTATATGAATCCCAAATTGCAAAACCATTTCTTTGCCCTCTTGTATCATCAGTTGTTTCACCAGCACTATAATTATTATCATAATCATAACTATTTTGCGCTGGACCAGTTGTTGTGATTGCAGGACAAGTATATCTCACACAATCATTCACTCCAGAATTTGGAGCACTCCACACTGGATCACCATCACTGTTTAATAAGCAAGTTAAAGTTGGTCTAGTTTGTGTATTTTTCCAAAATTCATTACAACTTCCAATAACAGTTGTGCCAGTATATGCAGAATTAAATTCAGCATGAACTGGCGATGTTGATGCTAAAACCGTAGTGCCAGTAGTGCGGTTTATATGACTATTTGCAATGTTGTTAGGACTTAACACTCCAAGAGAAGTCAATCCCTGATCTGTTCCGTAATTAATAGGTGCACAATGTTTTAACTCAGGCAAAGTAATGCATAAACCCGCTTCTCTGGCAGTTTGTTGTCTTACAACTTGACCGTCAGGGGCTGTGACATCAGGGCCAGAAGCTATAGTACAAGGGCAATCTGGGGCACTTCCTCCATTAGGACATCTAGCAGCAGCATCAGGAGTTACAATACACTTACCTAAAGAAGTTGAGTTAACTGGACTATAAGCAAAAACCCATTTTAATTTATTTTCAAAACCAGAACTAATGCATAACTCATTTACAAAAGGATACACTGTGTTAGTAGTGTCATTTGAAGTCACATTAAATGAATTAAAAGTTGCAACAAATTTGTCAGCACACACACTACGCAATGCTTCACAATCATTATTTATAACATCATATTCTAAAATATTTTGATTTTGTAGGGCAGCGTTTGCAATTTGTATTTGATTTCTTGCACATTCAACGAATAATTTGCTACATTTTTCTCTTCTAGCACAAACTTTATAATATTCTGCAGCGCTTGCAGCATTAACACAAAACTCATTGTCTGCATCAGTTGTAGTTATTTTTAAAGGTGAGGTACATTGAGCAGTATTCGTAGTACTAGTAGCATTACTTCCACTGGCAGGACAAGTTGCACTGCTAGAAAGATTAGTTCCAGAAAGATATTGTAAGTTAATTGCTAGTTGTGGAGGACTATCTTGCGTTGCGTTTGTGCTTCTGTTGCCAGTGGTAATATAACTATTAATATTGGTTTGATTAGACTTATCAGCAGAAACTATTGCTTTATTTAAAATTGGAACAGTAGTAGTTGTTGAACTAACCGTTGATTCAGTCGCACTGTTGATACTAGGATATTTGCGATTTGCACATTGCAATTTCACTGGAGAAACATATTGACCATCAGCATCTTTAACTTTTCTATATAAGCAAACCAACGGCCCATTATTTGCATCCACTTCTTTTTTGATAAAAACTTCTGCCGAATAACCAACGCCTGTTCCATCAGGAGTCAAAGTTGTATAACTTCGAGAATCTTGAGCATTTGTTGTTAGCTCATTTCCAGTATAACCAATTCCTAAACTCAATTTAGCAGAACTAAATCCAAATTGCACCTCAACTTCAGGAAAATCAAAATCTGTCTCTCCAAAGCCATTTCCGACAGCTGGTAATGAAACTGAACTATCCCTTCTAAGGCTAACAGTTTTTATATATATTGGCGGTGTAAATAATCGATAAGAGTTAACGCTATTTGCCACATTATATAAGGAAGGTGGTGCTGTTTTTAAAGGAACTTTTGCACAATCCATCGCCTTAAAAAAACGAGTTTTACCATCTGAACTAACAAAATTTCCGTTAGCATCAAAGGCATCTTGAGTAAAGTATCCTCTTAAATCACTTGTTGCAGGTAAAACATTCATGGAATAAGGAATATTTCCACCAGGTGTGCTAAATTTTATTGTACGCCATTTTTGAGCACTGCCCGGAGAACTATTGCTGCTATATCCCTGGCAAACGTTATTCTCATTTTTAGTTGTTCCTGAAACGCAAGTTCCATCAGCTAAAGCTTCTGAGCCATTATTGAAAAAATTAGTTTGATAAGCAAACTGGCCCAAAGAATCCATAAACACACAAAGATTATTGCTATATTGTACAGCTCTAAGTCTTATATATGAATTTGCGCTCGCCCCACCACCAAGCCTTGCAACGCAATCAGAATTAGGAGTTCCATTAGAAAAATCAAAATTCATTTCACATTCACGAGGATTATTACTTTTTACTTTTAAAGTTCTACACACATCACCACCACAAGCTTGTGAAGTGCATCGTCCAAAATTACAAATCACCCCACACTCTCTTGTTCCACAAGCTTCATTCCAAGCAACATTTGCAATTGAAGTAGTTTTAAATCTGGTACAAACCCTAACTTCATGAGTTGCAACAGAACCATTGTAAGAAGTTGCAACATAACCTTTATAATATGCAGTTTCATCACTTGGCTTTTGATATAAATCACCCTTATTTCCACATAAATTAACATAACCAACCCCTGTTGGACCATAGTCTGGAGTATTACAAGATGGCGGAGAAACTGTATCATAAGAAACATAATCCAAGTAAAAACCAAATATCGAAAGATTTACACCTTCACCATTGTTTTTTAACTGATTGTCGTGATAACACATTTGCCCACCATTATTATCCATTTCTTTATATAAAGTTGGATTATCATCACTTAATGATTTTGCTGGAGGACGTGGACGGTAGAACCAAGATTGCACTTGATCATCAAGATAATTATTAGATTCTTTAGCATCAGTTTCCAAAACACATTCTGGTGGTATAGCATTAGGGCTTTTATTTAAAGGAGCATTACAATCAATTGTTTTGATACAAAATCCATTATTACATGTCTGTCTTACTCGTGTAATTGCTGTGGTAACAGTGTTGTTAGAATTACGAGTTGAACTTATATTATTAATAAAAACATCACAAGTTTCTGTTGTTCCAGTGACAGTTATATTTCCATCAATATCTGATGTACAAGAAAGATAGCGCTGAACAATAGGTTTACAGCTCAACTGACGACAAACTGCGTTTAAATCTGCATTGCCAATCACTGCAGCTTTGTAAGCAGTTACATAATCACTTCCCTTAGAAGTTATATTTGCAATATCACGAGTTGTACAATAACTAGAAGTAAGAGGAGGATTTCCAGACGAACAGTCATGTATATAACAAGTTGGATTATTATTTCTTATTTTTACGAACGGCAATTTATCTTGTGAAAACAAAAGACATTTTATCCTAGTATCTCCAGCAGCGGTGATAGATCCAGACTCACAATATTTTTTTGTATCTTGATTAAATTTAGTATTGTTAAGCTCATAAGCGGTTAGAAGATTGCAGTTCATCATCGTACAATTTGGTGTGGCAGAAGTTGCATCAGGATTGTCAGCTGCTGAAAGTTGATGGCATTTTCTTGGTGTACAGTTGGTACCTGAAATAGCACTGATTCCAGAAGGAAGCTCATCACAAAATTTTATACAACCACTAGATTGTGTATTTTCCGTACACTTTGACACACAATTTTTACTGGGTTTTGCTGTAACTGAAAGTGGCATATCATCACAAACCGTAAGATCAGTGACATCAGCGCAATTAACTCGATGATTTACCGTGCCACCATTACTTGTTATGTAAGAACAAGGGGGCAATGAAAGATACAAACAATTACCTCCAGGATTTGGAACTGTAGAGTCAGAAAGAGTTGAGCAATCATTCAAACAATTAACTCCGGGATTTGGAACATCTGGCGCAACTATTGCAGAACAACTATTTGGAATCACGCAATTAACTCCAGGATTTGCAGTATTTGGTGAAACAATTGTAGAACAGGCTTTTAAAGATTTAACTGGCTGATTGTAAAAAAACAGTAAAAATAAAAACGGCGCAACAAAGAAAATCAGGCTTTTTAAAAGCCTTTTAAAATTCCATTTTAAATCAATGATTTGAGGAATTTTGTAATTCATTAAAAACTTTACAAAAATAATCGCCGCGTTGTTCAAAATTCTTCCATTGATCAAAAGACGCGCAAGCTGGTGAAAGTAAAATATTATTTTGAGATAATCCATTGTTTTTTGCATCAAAAAATGCTTTTTTAACCGCATTTTCTAAATTTTCGCATTTCTCAAACTTTACCCCTGAATTTTGCAATATTTCAGCGAACTGATCGCTTGCTTCTCCAATTAAATAAGCTTTAATAACCTTTGAAAAATATGGTTTTAATGAATTTATACCCCCTTCTTTTGGCTTACCGCCTAAAATCCACAACACATTATCATAAGCTTTTAAAGCATTTTCACTAGATTCAGCATTAGTTGCTTTACTGTCATTGATGAATTTTATTCCATCAATTTCTCCAACAAGCTGTAGTCTGTGCCGCAAACCCTTAAACCTTTTTATTGCAGTTATTATCTTACTTTCGTCAAAATTCATGCCATTTGAGCAATAAGCAATTGCAAAGGCAAAAGCCATATTTTGATCATTATGTTTGCCTTTCAAAAAATCAGATCTCAACTCTAAGCAAGAATTTTTACCACCAATTTTGTTATATAAACGCCCATCAATCAAGGCCACCCCACCTTCTTGAACTGTTTTTGTGGAAATTGGAACTAATTTTGCTTTAAAATTTGGATCTTTTTGCAATTCAAGAAAAACCTTCCTAGAGCTAGAATTGTCAACATCAATCACAGCAAAATCATGCTTGGTTTGATTAAGAAAAATTCTTTTTTTTGCTGCAATATAATTTTCCATCGAACCGTGACGGTCAATGTGATCTGGCGTGATGTTTAAAAGCGAGGCAACTTTGAAATGAGTTTTAGAAAGTAAATCTAATTGGTAAGACGAAGTTTCAAAAATAAATTTAGTATTTTGTTCAACTTTTAAATCAAAACAAGCAGTTCCAATATTGCCACCAACTTTTGCATCAATGCCAATTTCTTGCAGAATAAATCCTGTTAAGGCTGTGGTGGTTGATTTGCCGTTAGTTCCTGTGATTCCAATAAATTCATGTTTTAAATTTTTGCGATAAAAAACTTCAATATCACAAGCAAGCAAAGCTTTGGTTTTTTCAACAATTTCTAAAATTTTATGCGGCTTTGGAAAATAAAGCGGAATGCCTGGTGAGAAGATGATTACCGTGTTTTGATCATAATTTATTTCATCAGGAAGCTGAAATTTGACTTGTGCAAGATCAACTTTTGATTGTGCGTTAAGAACTGCTGAAGCGTTATCGTCAGTTGCAACAATTTCATCATCAAAATCATGATTTTTAGCAAAATATTTAAGCGTCGAAATTCCAGAAATTCCGAGCCCGTATATAACATATTTCGTCATGCTTTTAAACTTAAAATTGCTTCTTGATAACTTTGTGAATTAAAAATATATGATCCTGAGACCAAAACATCCGCACCAGCGTTAATAACACTTCTAGCGGTTTCTTTGTTAATTCCACCATCAACTTCTAAGTCAATTTTGCGACCAGATTTTTCGATTTTTTTTCTAATATTTTCAATTTTTCGCAATTGTGAAGAAATAAATTTTTGTCCTCCAAAACCAGGATTCACCGTCATCACCAAAATTAAATCCACTTTATCCATCACATAATCAAGCACCTCTTCATTTGTTGAAGGAACAATTGAAACTCCAGCTTTTTTATTAAAAGATTTAATTAAAGAAATGCTGCGATCCAAGTGAATTGATGCTTCGGCGTGAATGGTGATGATGTCTGATCCAGCATTTGCAAAAGCTTCAATGTGATGATCAGGATTATTAATCATCAAATGCACATCAAAAGGCAGATGAGAAGTTGAGCGAATTGATTTTATAACTTCATTGCCAATGGTGATATTTGGCACAAAACTTCCATCCATCACATCGATGTGAATATAGTCTGCTCCTGCTTTGGTGATTGCTTGAATTTCTTCACCTAATTTAGCAAAATTTGCTGATAGAATTGAGGGCGCGATTTTTATCATATTTAAAATTATTTTTTACAATTCAAAGCAGTAAAATCATAGATTGGATGCTCTAACCCTGAAATTGAAGGAGATGAAGCAAACATCCAACCATAAAAAATTCTTTTTTTACCTTTAGCCGCTTCATTAGACTGATCTTCAAAAATTTCCAATAAAATTTTACTTTCTGGCTTTTGCTCAGGAGGGGATTGCCAGCATTTATGTGCAATTATGGTCATTGTTCCAAGACGAGCTTCTTGTCCGATTTTTAGATCTAAAATCACTGTTTTTGCCGTAACTTTATTCAAACCCTGCACCACTGCAGTTGTAAAAAAACGCGATGCATCGCCCTTTTCCACTTCTTTTTCTTGCTCTGCTAAAGCGCCAGATTCCTGTGCCAAAGCCGAAAAAGCAATAAACACGAAAAACAAAAATAAACCCGCTAATTTATTTAACATTCTTCTTACCATTTTTATCATTAGAACCAAAAATAAACTTACCCAAAAGTTCTTCCAAATTCACCGAAGATTGCGTAAATTTTATTTCCTCCCCATCTTTTAAATTTTCCTCGTCACCACCCGGAGAAATGTCTAAATATTTTGAACCAAGCAACCCTTCAGAAGCAATTTTCGCCGAAGAATCTAAAGGAAGTTTCACTGTTGAATCTATGTTTAATTTTAAAACAGCACGAAAATCTTTTTTATCTAAAAATTGTTCTTCCACTGTGCCAATTTTTACTCCAGAAATTTTAATGTCGCTTCCATTAGCGATTCCATCAACATTATCAAACTTAGCAACCACATAATAACCGCTGCCAGTGCTAACCTTGGCGCTTTTAAAAGAACTAAAAAAGAAAAAAATCGCACAAAAAAGAACAAAAGTTCCAACGATAATTTCAAAATAATTATTATTTTTATGCATATTTATTATCCATTTGGGTTCCACGCTTCATACTCAGCGCTAGTTGTTTTTCCGCAGTTTTTTTTAGGAGAATGCGCATTTTTTGTGCCAGTTAAATTTGGCAAATGTATTTTTTGCCAAGAATATCTGTGAGTGTTGATGTTTACAGGCGCAACATCAGTTGAATAGTGAAGCCATCCATGCCATTCCGCAGGAACCTTAGAAGGCTCAGAAATGCCATGATAAACCACAAATCTTTTACCTTGATTATTTTGAAAATATTCATTCCCAAACTCATCAACGCCAACCTTGCGCGACCTGATTCTGATTAAAAGCTTACTTAAAATGTCCATGTTAGTTTTTTTACTTGAGTAACATTAATTTGTTCTGTGCCAAACTTAAGTAAGTTGATCTTAAAAATCAAAGAAGATTTTATGACATTTTTGAAAAAGGTTCCAGGTACCTTTTTATTCAAACTCTATGTCATGTCAGAGCTTGTCGAAGGATGGTGATGAAACTCCTGATGCTGGGCGGAATTTGCAATTCCGCCCTTAGGTTCATGCAATAAACAAAAAATTAAGATTCCATAATTGATTAATTTCGGTATGAACAGTTAAGGCGGAATTGCAAATTCCTCCCAGCACCGAGGATGACACCGAGGTTTTTTGTGTGCTGTGGGGATATTATCGCATTTTGGGTGATTATCCCTCAACGCAGAAAATCTGGACCATCTTTTTAAAAATAATTACGGTTGAATTTTTAAAAAAATTCGACATTCTTCTTAAAAAAAATTTAACCTGAAGATCTTTTTTAAATAAATGTTAACAACAAAATTCATTGCAAAATATCTTTTGCCTTCAGCCTTTGTGCTGTCTGTTGCAATGAGTTTTTCTGCTGATGCAAAAGAGATTAGGCCGATCACTCACAAACTCTGGCAAAACCTTAATCCTCAAAGCTTTGATCTGTTAAAAAAAGTTAACATTGATTTAGATAATAAAAATTATGATCTTGCGCTAAATCACGCCTCAGCAATAAAAATTCACCATCTTGAAACCGAAACAGACAAGCGCCCTGACCTTTATGATGCGACAACTAACATTATTTTGTGGAAAAAATATAGTGACCACATCAACCCCTACAGCACCTCATTTAGCGACATTTCTCGCTTTGTGATGGATAACCCATTTTATCCAAACATCACTGATTTGCGCCGCAATGTTGAGCGCGTTATTGTTGCAAACCAAATTCCTTATAAATTAACCGAGCAATATTTTAAACTTTATCCACCTCTTGCAACCGAAACAAAAATTTATTTGGTAAAATCTCAAGCAGATTTTTTTTCGCATGTAAAATTAAATGAAGAAGAAAAAGAAAAAGCCCGCAGCAACCTTAAAAGATCAATATCTGAACTGTGGGAAAAAGAAAATTTCTCTTACGAAGAAGAAAAAAGTTTTTTAGAAAAATATCACTCACAATTAGGTGAACTAGACCACTTTAATCGCGTCAAACGCCTTCTTTTTGAAGGAAAAAACGCCGAAGCAAAACGGCTGTTGTATCTTGTCGATGCTGATGGTCAAAAGCTTTTTGAAGCAGCAATGGAATTACAAAAATCACCCAAACATGACATTGATCACATTCTACTTTCCGTTCCGCGCAAATTAAGGGCTGACGACCTCTTGTCTTATCGCCGAATTTTATGGTATAGAGAAAAAGGCAAAGAAGATGATCTAATTGATTTGATGAGTGATTTGCCAAAAGATTCTAAATTTTCTGATAAATGGTGGAGCTTACGCAGGCTATACGGACGTGAGATGATCAAACAAAAAAAATATAAAATTGCTTACCAAATAATTTCTGGACATAATCTGCCAGAAACTTCACAAGATTTTTGGGAAGCTGAATGGACCGCAGGCTGGATTGCCTTGCGCTTTCTTGATCTGCCAAAAACTGCTTATAAACATTTTGACAATCTTTATCGCAATGTTTCACAATCTGTCAGCCTAGCGCGCGCCGCCTATTGGCTTGGCATGACTTCCCATGAACTTGGTGACAAAAGCGCGGCAATTAATTGGTATAAAACGGCCGCAAAATATCCAACCTTCTTTTATGGACAACTTGCAATTCACAAACATCGCAGCCTTGACGAGCTTGCTGCACAACAAGACATCATCCTTCCTGCTGATCCAGAAATCACAGAACGCGACTTGCACAACATATCTCAATTAAAAGCAGCTCAAGTTGCCTATGTTTTAAATTTGCTTGGTGAAAAGAAAAGCTCCAGCAAAGTTTTTGAATGGCTGGTGCTAAATGCCCCAACTGATGGTCAAATTGCTGCTGTTATGCGAATTGTCAATGAAATTGCTGATCGCGAACTAGATGCAAAAATTTCTCGTATCGCCGCCAAACGCAATGTGGTGTTCATCAAAGACAAGTTTCAAATTGTTGAAGAAGTTGCTGATGACGAATATGCGCCACTGGTGCATGCCATAATCAAGCAAGAAAGCGGCTTTGCCCCTACAGCACTAAGCCACGTTGGCGCGATAGGATTCATGCAACTAATGCCTGCAACAGCAAAACTTGTCGCCAAAGATCTAAAAGTGCCTTACAACAAACAGAAGCTGGCTTCAGACATCAAATATAACGTCTTACTTGGTTCGTTTTACATTAAAAAACTTATTGAGCGTTTTGATGGCTCAGAAATGCTGGCAATTGCTTCTTATAATGCTGGTCCAAACGCTACGCAGCGTTGGATCAACGAGTTTTACGACCCCCGCAAAGAAAAAGATATTGATAAAGTGGTTGATTGGATTGAATTAATCACCTATTCTGAAACCAGAAATTATGTCCAGCGCATCATGGAAAATTTGATTGTCTACAAATATCTCATGTCGCGCAGCAACTATGATAACATACAATGACAACGCCGTTTGATTTCGACAAATTAAAAGAAGAATGTGGAATTTTTGCAATCTATGGCAGCTCTGACGCTGGCATCAACACCGCTCTTGGGCTTCATGCCTTGCAACACCGCGGACAAGAAGCAGCGGGAATTATCACAATGGAAGGCGACTTCCACCATGCTCATTTTGCTGAAGGATTAGTTTCTGATAATTTCAACTCACCAGAAGTTGCTAAAATTCTGCAAGGAAACATGGCCATCGGGCATGTGCGCTATTCAACCGCTGGAAAAAAAACCGCTCGCAATTTTCAGCCAATTTATGCCCAATTTTCTTTCGGATTTTTAGCAGTTGCCCACAACGGCAATTTAACCAATGCTGCAAAGCTTCGCAAACAGTTAATTGATGGTGGCGCGATATTCCAATCAACCATGGACACTGAAGTGATTATTCACTTAATCGCTTTAAGCAAAAAAACCACTGTTATCGAAAAAATTATTGAAGCGGTAAAACAAATTGAAGGCGCTTATTCACTGGTGATAATTCATGAAGGTGAAATTATCGCCATCCGCGACCCTAATGGTGTAAGGCCACTTTCACTTGGAAAATTAAACGATGCAACTGTTGTGGCGTCTGAAACATGTGCTTTCGACATTATTGGTGCAAAATTTGTTCGCGACATTTCTGGCGGAGAAATGGTTATAATCAATAAAGACGGCGTTAAATCACTTAAACCATTTGAACAAAAACCAGCAAAATTTTGCATTTTTGAATATGTTTATTTCTCTCGCCCCGACAGTTTAATTGAAGGAAAAAACGTCTATCAAATGCGCAAAAACATTGGCATTGAACTTGCCAAAGAAACCAAAATTGATGCTGATGTTATCGTTCCGATTCCTGATTCTGGCGTTCCTGCAGCAATTGGCTATTCTTTCCAATCTAACATTCCATTTGAGCTTGGAATCATCAGAAACCACTATGTCGGCCGCACTTTCATCGAACCAACTGACAAAATCCGCAATTTCGGCGTTAAATTAAAACACAATGCTAATTTGTCAGTGATCAAAGGAAAACGCGTGATTTTAATTGACGACAGCATTGTTCGCGGCACCACTTCTAAAAAAATCGTCCAAATGATTCGCGATGCCGGAGCAAAAGAAATCACCATGCTTATTGCCAGCCCACCAACAATTTCTCCTTGTTTTTATGGTGTTGACACTCCTGATAAAAAAGATTTAATCGCCGCAAATTATTCGATTGCAGAAATCGCTAAAATGATCGGCGTTGACCATCTTGGATATATTTCAATGAATGGTTTATATCGCGCAATTATCAACACTGATCGCGATCAAAAAAACCCGCAATATTGCGACGCCTGTTTTTCCGGAGAATATCCCATCTCTTTAACCGACAAACCAGAATTCAAATCTTAGGGTAAATTATTTTAACTTGAAAATATGAGTAAAAAAAACGTTACCACAAAACTTACATTTGAACAAGCAATGACAAGGCTTGAAGAAATCGTCGAAACTCTTTCCTCAGAAAAAATCGACTTAGAGCGCATGATCGAACTATATCAAGAAGGCAACTCGCTGCGCGAGCTATGCAACAAAATGCTCGAAGAAGCTAAAATGAAAATTGAAGTTATCTCTTAAAAAATAAGAAACTAACTCTTCAAAAACTCTTCCAGATCAACAGCGTTTTGAATCGAGCGCGATTTAATGTTCGGGCAGGTTCTTGAAACTAAACCAGCTAAAACTTTTCCTGAGCCAATCTCAACAACTTCCTCAATACCTTCTTGAGCCATCAGAAGCATGGTTTCGCGCCATCTTACTGAACCAGTGATTTGTTTCACTAAAAGATCACGAATTTCATTAGCATCAACTGTTTTTTGTGCCGTAACATTTGCCACCAAAGGAACAATCGGAGCATGAATCTGAGCATTTGCTAAAGCATTTTTCATTTCTTCTGCGGCATCTTTCATCAATAAAGAATGAAATGCGCCACTTACTGGCAGAGCTATCGCGCGCTTTGCTCCTTTAGATTTCGCAATTTCTAAAGCGCGATCAATTGCAGTTTTTGAGCCACTTATAACCACTTGTCCAACTGAATTATCATTTGCAACTTGGCAAACTTCACCTTCAGAAGCAAGTCTTGCAATTTCTTCTGCCACCGCAATTTCAACACCTAAAATTGCCGCCATTGCACCTTGGGTTTTTTCACCACATTTTGCCATAGCCTGTCCTCTAACTTGCAGCAATTTAGCTGTTTCTTCCAAACTTATTGCTTTTGCCGCACAAAGCGCAGAATATTCACCCAAAGAGTGACCTGCTGTTAAAGCACATAAATCTGTAAATTTCTTACCAAATTCTTTTTCTAAGACTCTCACCAAAGCAATTGAAACCGCCATTAAAGCTGGTTGAGTGTTTTCGGTTTTTGTTAACTCTTCAGCTGGTCCTTCAAACATAATTTTTGATAGATTAACTTTAAGAATATCATCAACTGTTTGAAACACTTCACGTGCAGAAGAAAATTTTTCAAATAGATCTTTTCCCATTCCAAGTGCTTGTGAGCCTTGACCCGGAAATAGAATAGCCGTCTTCATTTTCATATTTATAAGTTTAGAAAAATTATTGATATTTTTTAAGAATATTTTTTACATCCAAAGCAATCGCATCATTGTCCAGCGCAAAAGCAATATTTGCCTCTAAATATCCCAAAACATTGCCACAATCAAATCTTCTATCATCAATTTTTTTGTAATAAAATGGATGATTTTTGCACATCGCTTTCATTGCGTCAGTAAGCTGAATTTCACCACCACTGCCGATTTCCATTTTTTCAAGATAAGAAAAAATTTCTGGCTGTAAAATATAGCGACCAGTAATTGCAAGATTTGACGGCGCTTCAGAAGGATTTGGCTTTTCCACCATATCAGTAACCAAACTGTTTCCCGCTGCTTTTATCACACCATATTTTTTAGTATCCGACATTTCAATTTCACCAACCGCAATTACACTTGCCAGAACTTCTTTTGAATGATATAAATCAATCATATCTTTCAAGAAATTTTGTTTACGATTTTTCGCTTTCAAAAGCATTTCATCAGCAAGAATCACCACAAAAGATTCATCTTGTGCAATAAAATTGCGAGCGCACCAAATTGCATGACCCAATCCAAGCGGTTTTTGTTGACGCACAAAAGCCATTTGCCCTGCTTTTGGCATCCAACCCGTAACATTAGACAGCTCTTCTTCTTTTTTTCTTTGATCAAGATTTGATTCTAATTCATAAGCATGATCAAAGTGATTGTTGATGGAGTTTTTATTGCGACCAGTGATGAAAATAAATTTTTCAATTCCAGCATCACGCGCTTCTTCAAATGCATATTGAATAATCGGCTTATTAGCAATTGGCAACATTTCTTTAGGCATTGACTTTGTGGCTGGCAAAAATCTTGTACCCAAACCCCCAACTGGAAAAACTGCAGTTTTAACTTTTCTCATCGAATTCTCCTCCTTCAGCAAGAATTTTTAATTTGCGATATATTGTTGATCTTCCAATGTCAAGCTGCTTGGCAACCTCTGAAAGATTTCCATTGTGGATGTCAACCAGTCTGCGGATTATTTCTTCTTCAATAACTTCAATTGTTTTACATCTTCCTTCGTCATCAAAAATATCGATTAACTCACTGTTAATGTCTGACTTCTTTTTTATGATGGATTTAACCTGAGTTAAACTGTTGCTTTTTTTACTTAATAATTGCGGGAAATGCTCTGGTTTTAGCATGTCGCCATCACATAAAACTACGGCACGAAAAATTGAATTTTTTAATTGTCTAACATTATCTTCCCAATAATAGTTAGATAATAAATAAAGCGCTTCAGAAGAAATTCCTCTGATTTTTTTATTTTCATTAACGCTGAAATCACGACAGAAATTTTCTGCTAAAGTTTTGATATCAGTTTCACCGCGATCTTTTAAAGAAGGAACATGAATTGGGAAAGTTGAAATTCTATAACGAAAATCTTCACGATATTTTTTAGCTAACACCAGTTTAGCCAAATCACGGCTTGTTGAGGCGATAATTCTAACATTAACTCGCACCGGATATTTTCCAAATAGAGGAACAAATTCCCCTTCTTGCATGAAACGCAAAATTTTGGTCTGAATTTCTGGTTTCAAAGAATCAACTTTTTCAAAGAAAATTGTACCATTGTTAGCTTCGCGCAATTTACCAATGTTTTTTGCTGTTCCATCTGCCAACACTTTTTCTGATCCAAACAGCTCTTCTTCCAAATTATTTATTTTCAATAAATCACATTCAACCACCACAAATGGCTTGCCTGACCTTGAGCTTGAACCATGAATTGCTCTTGCTAACAATTCCTTTCCTGAACCGCTAGGGCCTTCAAGCAAAATTGGAATGCTAGAATTTACCGCTTTTTTTGCTAATTTAATAGTGTTAAGAATTGCCTCACTTTGGCCAACAATGTCTGAAAAAGCCACTTGGTCTTTGCTTTTACGTGCCAAATGTGAAACTTGATATTTCAGATTTTTCTTTTCAATTGCATTGTTAATTGAAGCCGTAACGCGGGCAAAAATGTCTTTCTCACCTTTAACAATATAATCAATCGCGCCATAATTTATTGCATTTACTGCTAAGGTAACATCTTTATTTGCCGTAAGAACAATCACCTGTAAATCGCCTTTAATTGGTGAAATTTGTTTTAACACCGTCAAACCATCAAGATCAGGCATCGACAAGTCAAGCAACATCACATCAACATCATGACTAGAAATTCCGTTAACCACTTTTTTATTAACAAAAAAATCAACCACTTCCTTACCATTATTCATCACCAAATAATTGTGATCCATTCCACTGATAAACTTGCTTAACACCTTACATTGCGTAGGTTCGTCATCAACAATTAATATTGTTCTCTTAATCATAAACTAAATTTAGAAATTAATTTTGTTTTTTTTCTTTTATTTTTTTTTCTTGCAGAAGATGAATAATTTTCGCTGCAGTCTCTTCAACAGATCTTTTTGTAACATCTATCACAGGACAATCTAATTTGGCGAATAATTTTCTAGACTCTGCTATCTCATTTTTTATTGATTCAACATCAACATATTCGGTTTGAAGTTCGTGTCCAATTGATGTTAATCTGCTTTGCCTTATTTGCACTAACTTTTCTGGACTAATCGTTAAACCAACAACCAAAGGCTTCTTCAAATCATAAACAGCATTTGGAATTGTTGCAATAGAAACAAATGGAATGTTGGCAGTTTTATATCCGCGGCAAGAAAGATAGACGCTGGTTGGTGATTTTGAAGTGCGCGAAACACCTATAATCACTATGTCAGACTCATATAAATCCCACAAAGATTGGCCATCGTCATGGTTAATCGTATAGCTAATTGCAGAAACGCGCGAAAAATATTCATTATCCAGCAAATGTTGACGACCAATCGTGTTGCTAATATTCATATCTAAATAACGCGAAAATTCTGCGATAATATGAGATAAAACTGGAATACAAGGTATGTTTAAGTCATAACAGCGACGTTTTAAACTATCAATCAAATCATCGTGAAGAATCGTATACATAACAATTCCAGGGAATTTTTCAATTGATTCAATAACTTTTTCTAATTGACCTTGAGTGCGAACCAAAGGCCAAATAAAGTCATTTGATTCAACTCCTTCAAATTGTGATAAAACCGCGCGAGCAACAGATCCAAGAGTTTCACCAGTGGAATCCGAAATCAGATGAAGATTAATTTTTCTTTTTGTCATTTGAATCAATTAAACCTAATTTGTTTTCGACTTCCTAAGAGGTGGAATATTGATGTCAGAGTTAACTATAACAGTAATTTTAGTACCTTGAGGAACTTTAATAACTGGCCTCATATCCAAAGCATTGCCAACCATTTGCCCAATTGTGTTAATCACCGTTCTGCTTACATCATAAACCGCTTGGTTTGTTGCATTACCTGTTGTTGTAACAGTTCCTTGTTGTGGATTGGTGGTTGTAGTAGTTTGCGAATTATTGGTCAAGGCTCTTTGCGCAGCAGCAGTAACACCAATCGCAAGCATACTGGTTAATAAAGAGTTGGTAATAATTGAACCATAGCGATTATCAACATCCCCAGGAATACCAGATCTTCCAAATTGGTCGGAAGCTTTAAAAGCAATGTTTAAGTCAACTCCGTCTGATCTGATCAAACGTGTCCAAGAAATTTCAACCCTTCCTTGCCCTTTAATAATTTGACTAGAATATGCACCAAAAAGCCGAGATCCTCTAGGAATTAAAACATCCGTGCCAGATTCTCCATAAACATCACGACTAACAATCGCTCTTACAAATCCGGGAATTTCAGTGTTAATTGCCGTTTCAAGCACTGCAGACAACAACTTTCCTTGCGCAATCGTGTGACTTCTATCAGTGATGTATGTAGGCACCACCTGTGGTTTGGTTTTTTCCAATTTGTTAATTGGATCAGATCCAATGTTTATAATATTGTTTTCATATCCAACACCAAGAGATGGCATTGCCACTGGCTTTCCAGCATTATCAGTGGTTCCACCTTCAGACATTACAATAATTGGAGCATAACGCGGATCGAGATTTTTTTGAGGTTGAACGACATTATCTTGTTGAACGACATTTTGTTGATTTGGCAAGGCAGTCTCGGGAAGCTGTATTTGCGGAAGAGTTGGTGCTGAAGCTGGCGGAATGCTTGCTTGGTCTTGTGGAATAGGCAAAATTTTATCTGAAGCTGCTTCATTTTTTGGTAAATCTGGAAGAGAAGGAACATCAGGAGCTTTAGGCTTTTCTAATATTAAATCAGAATCATTTTTTTGTTTTACATCAATTTCAAAAGGAGATTTTCCACTATCACTCTGAGCAACTCTGTCAGCAACTGGTGGCCTTACCTCTTCTAATCTTTCTGGCTTTTTATCTTCCTTAAAAAATAAAAAATAAAACACCAAAACAGTCAAAACCGTTGAGGCGGCGATTATAACAATTTTATTTTTTTTCAGTGAAGCAACAGCAGGACCACCAGAAGAAACATCAACACCTTCTGTGTTATCTAAGGTTTTTTTTTCGGGCTCTTGATTAACTGTAAGAAGTTTAGATTTCATTTAGCATTAGCCAAAAATTAAAAAAATTTTAGTAAGAAAACTAAGTCGAATAGTAAAAATTACAACAAGTTTTATAACAAAAATAAGAAAACTTTTTAATCAAATCCTACATCAAGACAAGGTTTCTTTTAACCTTTCCCCACGTTCATAAAATATCAACTACAAAGAAACCAAAAATTTTTTAATCACGTCAAAAACTTCTTCCTTATTTTCACCATTAACAATCACATGATTTTTAAAATCCATTTCCTGCAAAAATTTTTTTTCTGAATTAATTTTTTCATAAATCATCTTACCACTAATCGGATTAACAACAGGATCTTTATCCCCCTGAATCACCAAAGCAGGAATTTTAATTTTTTCTAAATTATCCTCACAATTTTGCATCAATTTTTCCAACTGTTCCACGCCCTTTAAATAATTTCTGCTATAATTAATTTGCGGATTTTCTGGCTTATCATCAACATATTCAAAAAGCCCCTTTTCAACATGAATTTTATTCAGCAATTCATTCCACATGTTAATTCCTGCAACCATTCGCGCCCTGATGTCAAGAAGCTTAAGCGCTGCATTAATTGAAACTATCGCTGATAATTTTGCATCCGCTTTTTTTTGAGCCGCACTGTTCAACGCCAAAAGACCACCAGTTGAAAAACCAACAATAATAATTTTATTGCAAACATTTCTAAGCGCTGCATATCCGCGCTGCATGCTGTAATACCAATCATTCCAGCTAACATCTTTTAAATTTACTGGTGCAGTTCCATGCCCTTTCAACCTCACTGCATAAATGTTAAAACCAAATCCACTTAAAAATTTCGCCAATGATTCAACCTCTTTTGGCGCTGATTTATAGCCATGAGAAATTAAAATTCCTGTCTGTTTAATGTTTTTACTTGCTTTAACATCTGAGCTCAAAAAAAACGGACGACCAACTGATTTGTCTTTAGAGAAATTTTTATCAAAATAATTTTCGTAATCATTATCAAAATTTTTTAAATCTTTTTTACAAATTTCTTCAAAAACCTTTTGGCACAAATCTTCATCTGCAATTTTTAAAGTTTGTTTAATGATATTATTAGCAAATTCTAAAAGAGAAAATTCATTATCAATCACCTGCAAAGTGTTCTCACGCCTGATTTCATGAAAATCATATTTTTTTGTTAAAGCAGCTTTATTTATTCTAAGATCACCCCCGCTGGTTTTTTCAATTAAACCTTGTTTACAAGCTAAATCAAAAACTCCGTCAAACTCTTCATTTGCTTCATCAATAAAAATTTTGAACAAATTTTCTTCTGCGATGCTGCTGTGAATGCGATATCTTTTGGTTTTTTCAATCATCACCGCTGATAGATAAATCACTCTTTTTAACCTGTCTAAAGAAACTTTTTCTTCTTCAATTTGCCTAATAGCGCTTGCAAAAACATGATCGAGATTAACCTGAATGTCAGAATAAACTTGCGCCATAAAATCGTTAGTAAGACGATTTTTGTAATAACGCAAAATGAAATTCATTTTTGTTTCATTTTTAATAATCGGAATTTTGCTAACCAGCGAATTAGTTGATTTTATATAGTCTTGCAGGTTTATCGGATCACCAAAATTCACATTAATTTCTGCACCAAGCAAAATATTTCCTTCAATTTCAAGCTCTTCTGCAATTTGTTGCGGAATTTTTTTGATTAATTTTACTAATAATTTTTGAATTGAATTTTGCCCAGGCCTGATTGGATAATAGTTTATGTTCAAAGGAACAACACAGGTTTTTAGATCTTTAAAATTTTTATCATAAACCAAGCCAAAATTTTGCTCAAATTCTTGTAAAATTTTCAAATTTCCTTCTTCAAAGGCACTAACAATTTCCTGACGATAAATTTCAGATCTCAAAGCAAGAACCGCAGAACCAGTGCGCACTGGACCAATGCGATATGGAGTATAATTTACATAGCCATGTTCATTTTTAGTTTCCTTGCTTTTCACCATGCTTCCTTCTGGATAAATCATCCAATTATATTCCCCAGAAATCAGGTCTTTTAAAATAATGTTGTCACGATTTTTATGCTTCGTTGAAATGGTTCCAACTGATTCTAAAAACCTTCCAAGAACTCCATGATAAAGCCCAGAATCAGCCAAACATCTAACTTGGTGACCAGTATATTTGTAAATTAAATAAGGAACAAAAAATGTCTCAGAACGAGTGAAGTGGTTGGCAACAAATAAAATTGGCTGTTTTGGAAGTTTTTCAATTCCTGTAACCGAAAATTTCGACCCCAAAATTTTTTCCAAAATTCTCAGGGCAAATACGGTATAGCGAAAGGTTTTACTAGACATTTTTAATAGTTAGAGATTTACCACATTTGTCATGCTGGGCTTGTCGAAGCATGAACGGTAAGTGCGGGGTTACAAACCCCGCCCAGCAACAAAATGCTGGACATATCCCCACAACGCTGGGCGGGGTTTGTAACCCTGCCCTCACCGTTCATGCAATAAAAATTACCGAGAATTAAATTTTTTCTCAAAAACAGATTCATTCAGTGAAATTAATTCCTGAACTTCAATTTCTGAATTCTCAATCAAAATTTTTTCTTTAATAACTTTACCAATTTTAACCATCACAACCCCACTTTTCTCCGCCTTTTTCTTCAACTCCAAAGCCATCGAACCATCAATCACAACAACATAACGCGATTGATCTTCGCCAAACAAAATTTCTTCATCATTAAGACCACTTACAGATTTAAGCTCAGAAATATCCAGCTCAAAACCAAGTGTCTTATTGCACATTTCAAACAAAGCAACCAACATTCCACCATCAGAAATGTCATGACAAGCATTAATCAAAGAAAGGCCAATTACATCGCGAATAAATTCACCATTCTTTTTTTCTTCTTGCAAATCAACAATCGGCGGATTTTTTTTAGCTTCTTTCTTTAAAATTTCTCTTTCAAAAAGCGAACATCCAAGATGACCTAAAGTTTTGCCAATCACAAAAATTTCATCACCCACAATTTTAAATTTATTGTCGCATCTTTTTTCCAAATCTTTCAAAATTCCAACCCCACCAATTGCAGGAGTAGGCTGAATCGCCTTGCCATCAGTTTCATTATAAAGCGAAACATTTCCTGAAATAACAGGATAATCAAGCGCCTTACAAGCTTCTGTAATTCCTTGAATTGAGCGCACAATTTGCCCCATAATTTCTGGCTTTTGTGGATTTCCAAAGTTTAGGCAGTTGGTAATGGCAAGGGGTTTTGCACCGCTAGCAATAATGTTTCTGTACGTTTCCGCTACCGCTTGTTTGCCACCTT
>CAZOKU010000019.1:0-428 GCA_964580715.1 uncultured Rhizobium sp.
CGGTAACATCTAACGGCAATATTGGAAATTTTTCAGCGCTTACAACTGTTACTATCAATTCTAGCACAACTTTAGATGCTGCAAGCCACAATAATTCAATTTCTGCGACTAACATAAATGTTGCAGGAACTTTAACTTTAGGAACAGGCGCAGTTACTGGTGCAATCAACGGCTATTCAACCGGCGATAAAACAGTAAACTTTAATGGCAATAACAGCCTATCAAGCAGCGTTGGTGCAAGCACCGCATTATCTTTAATCAACATTGCTTCAGGAAAATCTTTAACTGCAAGCAGCTATAGCATAAATGCAACCAATGTTGCGCTTGCTGCAAATTCAACCCTAACTTTAACTAGCGGAAATTTAAACGCCGCAACTTCTCTTGCTTCAAACGCACAATTATATCTAGGAAGCGGACCTTTAGGCGGC
>CAZOKU010000019.1:438-23309 GCA_964580715.1 uncultured Rhizobium sp.
GTTGACGGCAATGCTGGTGCATACGGAACAGTTTATTTAACCGCAAGCAACAGTTTAAATTATTCAATTGGAAGTTCAAACGGAGTTTATGCAATCAATGTTTACGATTCCGCAACAGTTGTGGCAAATCAATCACTAAAAGCTTCAACAATCACAGTTGGAGGTGGCTCTTCAGGGTCTCTTGAACTTGCAAGCAGCAAATCAATCACCGGAAATGTTGCTTTAGATAATGGCGCAAGATTAATCTTAAACAGCGGATCTTCAGTTGTTGGCGCAATTGATGGTGTTGCAAATAATAATGGCACGTTAGAAATTGCTGGAAGCTCGGTTAGCATCAGCTCTACAATTGGTGCAACTCACTCATTAAATCAGGTGATTGTTGACGGCGGTGCAGGTTTAACTCTAGGTTCTGATCTAAGCGCAACAGATGTTTCGGTTGCAGGAACGCTAGATTTCGGAAGCAGCAACCACACAGTAAGTGGAAACCTAACTGGTGTTGGTGGTTCTCAATTTAACTTAAACGATGGAGCACATGTTGTAACAGGTGCATTCACCATGGCCGCAAGTGACATTTTGCAGCTTGATGTTTTAAGCTCACTGAGTGCAGGAAGCATAACCGTTGGTGGAGTTGCAACTGTTAGTTCTTCTTCTTACCTAAGCTTAACAATTGATGTCGGGGCAAACCTTACAGCTGGAGCAATCTACACCATTTTGAGCGGCGGCGCAGGTTCATCGCTTTCACAAATTTCTTCTTCCCACATCAATGTTAATGGAACTGGTTCTAATCATTTTGGCTCGTTAATGTTTGCCACTTCTGTAATTGGCAATAATTTAATTTTAAGAGTTGCAAACATTGTTATGGGCGACATTGTTATCAACACTGAAACCACTTATGCTCAAAATTTAGATCAAGAAGGACAAAGTTTAACGGTAACTACTGGCGGAAATTTAGTGGTTGACACTTCAGTTTATGGTCCAGCAGTAAATGTTGTTGATAATCCTAACACTGCAATTGAAGTAAACACTGGAAATTCTGCAACAGGAATCATCGCAACTGGTGCAACTTCTGGCGCCATCTTTGAAACTGGCGCAAACGCACAAGTTGCAAACATCGCCGTAACTAGCGGCATCATCACCTCAGACAGTGCTTCTGAAGCAACAATTGCTTTAAACGGTGGCGTTGGAACAACCACAGAAATTTCAACTTCAACAACAGGCACCATCTCTAACACTGCAACTGCAGGAAGTGCCATTGCAGTTAATCGCAGTGCCAACAGCGATTTAATCATCACCAACAACGGATCAATTTTAGTCAACAACAATGCTTCATCAACTGCAATTCAGATGAATGACAGTGACGGTGGATCTTCTCTTGAAGTAAGCAACACAGGAACCATCTCTGCAGGAAGCAGCGGCGTTGCAATCGAAATGCTTGGTTCAAGCAACAGCTTAACACTTTCCAACATTGCTGGCGGATCAATTATTGGTGAAATTATAGTTGGCGCAAACAGCGCAAGCATCACCAACAACAGCTCTGGCGGAATCACTGGCGCAATTTCTGCAACCACTGGAAATTTAGACATCACCAACACCTATGGCACAATCACAGGAAACATTACCCTCGGTTCTAACTCCAGTTCTTCTGTCACATTAAATGGCGGGTCAATTGTTGGCAACTTGTTGATGAACAATTCTTCACAAATCATAACCTTCAACGGCGGAAATTTAAATGGAACAATCAACGGCAGTGGAAATGTTGTCGTTGCAGCTTCCACGATTGCAAATGGCGACATTGGCGGCATCTCATCCATAACTTCTCTAACCGTTAGAGCCAATCAAACTTTCAACATCGCAACTAACAACAACTTACTCAGCGCAACAAATGTTTATCTAGAAAATAACGCAATTTTAAGAGTTGGAAGCGCTTCAGTTTATGGAACCATTCAAGGAAGCAGTGCAGGAAACGGCATTGTACGTTTTGCAGAAAACAACACCATTCAAGGCTCAGTTGGAACTTCAACAGCAAGAGTTGCCGCAATTGAAATTTTAGATGGTGCAGAAGTTAATGCCCAAAATAACAACCTTTACGCAGCAGCAATTAACTTATCCAACAGCGCTTCTTTAACTATAGGCAGCGGAAATCTATACGGCGCTTTAAACGGCACATCAAACGGACGCGGCAGCATCACATTTAACGCCAGCAGAACCCTAGACAGTTCAAGTGTCAGTTTTGGCGCAACTTACGCACTATCCGCAATCAACATCAATGATGGCGTAACAATCACCGCCAACGAATCTTTATCTGCCACAACTCTAACAATTGGCAATGGCGCTTCAGGCGCTCTCACGCTCTCTTCTGGCAACAGCATCAACGGTAGTGTCATAATTAACAATGGAGCAAATTTAAACCTCAACAATTCTTCCGTAACTGGCACAATTAACGGCGCAGGCTCACTAAACATAACTGGTGGAACTGTGACAACTCAAAGCGCAATTGGAAATTCCACCGCACTTTCTTCAATCACCATCGCGTCAGGCGCCACTTTAAACACAGCAACCAACAACAACGCAATTTCTGCAACCAACATAAATGTCGCAGGAACTCTAACTTTAGGAACAGCAGCAGTTAACGCCACAATCCAAGGCCTAACCAGCGGTTCTGGAACCGTAAGATACACAGCAAACACCAGCCTTGCAGGCGATGTTGGAACCGCTGATCATTTAATTGATGCAGTGCAAATCGTAAACGGTGCCACAGTTTCAGTTGGCTCACACAACATCAATTCAAATTCTGTTTCCTTAAGCGACAACTCAACTTTAGCAATTTCTTCTGGCGCGGTTGCCTCTGAAATCACAGGAAGCGGCACAGTTTCATTCTCACAAAGCTATAACCTAAGCACCAACAGCACCAATCTTGGCTCAGCAACAACCAATCTTTCCAATGTTTTAGTTTCAGGCGGAACTTTAACCGTAAGCACCAGCAACATTTACGCAGACACAGTTTCTTTAGGAACTTCAGGAACAATGAACCTAGGCGCATTATCAAACGGCATAGTTTACGGCGCAATTCAAGGCGAAAATGATAATTCAGGAACACTTAACATCACACAAAACTACACCGCCCACGGCAATATCGGCGCCAGCTCAAATTCTCTTGCAACAGTTTTTGTTACTGCAGGAAAAACCCTCAACATGTCAACTTACAACATCGACGCTCAAGCAATCACTCTTGCCAATAACGCAACTCTAAGTTTAAACTCAGGAACTCTAACGGGCGCAGTTAACGGCAGCTCATCAGGCCTTGGTAAAGTTAAATTCAACAGCAACAATTCAATTGCCTCAGGCGTTTCAATTGGCGCAACCAGAGCAGTTGCTGAAGTTGATTTAATCGGCGCAGTTTCTCTCGCAGTTTCAGGAAGCATCAACGCAAATGCAGTTAATCTTGATTTAGGATCAACTCTAACTATCAATTCTGGCGGCAGCGTAACTGGCGCAATTCAAGGTTCTTCCAACAATTACGGTACAGTAGTTTTTGCAGCAAACACTGATCTTACAGGCGACGTTGGTGTTTATGGCAACGCTCTTGCTGAAATCAATTTATCTGCTGATAAAATTCTTAATGTTGGATCAAACAATCTTTATGCAAATTCCATCGTTTTAAACAATAATTCTAATTTAACTCTAGACGGCGGAACCCTCAATGGCATAGTTCAAGGTGCTTCAAACAATACCGGTAAAATAACTTTCCTACAAAGCTATAATTTATCTGACAACATCGGAACTAACTCAAGAGCACTCTCAGCTGTTGAAGTCGCAGCTTCTCAAAACTTAACTCTTGGCGACAAAAACATTTATGCTCAAAATGTTATCTTAAATAATGAATCTTTACTCATTTTATCCGACACCACTGCAAAAGTTTACGGCAACGTAATTGGAAGCTCTTCAGCAGTTGGAAATGTTAACATCACACAAGATTATTCAAGCCAAGGAAATTTCGGTGCAGCAGGAAGCGAACTTAACAGGATAACCGTTTCCAACAACAAAAACTTCACTGTCGGATCTCACGCAATTTATGCATCAACAGTCGCTCTTGGTTCTAATGCAACTTTAACTCTTTTTTCAGACAGCTCAATCAACGCTTCAGTACAAGGAACCAACGACAATAACGGTTCTGTAATATTCACCGAAAATTTCACCGCCAACAGCGATTTCGGAACTGCAGCACATTCACTAAACTCAATTTCAATCAATGATGGCGCAACTCTAACTCTTTCTTCTCACAATATTGATGCCACCACAATTTCAATCGGAGATAATTCCACTTTAAGCTTAACCAGCGGATCAATCACTGGAACAGTTCAAGGCGTTTCCAGCGGCAAAGGAACTTTGTCTTTCTTAGACAGCAGAACCCTAGATTTTAACGTTGGAACCAGCATTTCCAAAATCAACAATCTAACAATTGCAAGCGGCAAAACTTTAGATAGCGGATCAACCGACATCTACACCAACAACATCATCATCGAAAATTCCGCAACCTTTAGAATCGGCAGTGGTCACATTGAAGGCGTAATTCAAGGCGCTTCTGACGGCGTTGGAAATTTAACCTTCACTCAAGATTTTATCGCAGTTAGCGACATCGGTCTATCCAGCAAAAAACTTGCTAACGTATCAGTTGCTACAGGAAAAACCCTAGATTTAGATACAGGTGATGTGAATGTTTACGCAAACAGCTTTTCTCTTGAAGACAGCGCAAACTTATTGATTGGATCTTCAGTAATTAACGCACCAATTGACGGTGCTAATGCTGGACAGGGCAGGGTAACCTTTAAAAACACTATGACCACAACTGCCGCAATTGGCGCAACCAAAGCACTTGAAGCAATTACAATCTCCAACACTGCAACAATTACACTTGGTGCAAACATTTCCGCAACCACCATCACAGTTGGTGGCGACACTGGTGGTCACATCATCGCAAACGGCAAAAACATTTCTGCAACTTCAATTGTTTTGGCAAGTGCAGCAGTTTTAGACATCGATTTTGCTGCAGTCGTAACTGGCGCAATCAACGGCAAAAACACTGGAACTGGTGAAGTTAATTTCTCAGGAACTGGCGACAAAATTTTTGCCGCATCAATTGGCGCAAGCAGAAAAATTTCTCAAATTACCATCGCAAACACTTTAAATCTTTCAATCAGCAATGATTTCGCCGCAAGCACCATCACAGTTAACGGCAACTTAACTCACAATGGTGGAAATTTAGGCGATGCAACTTCAATTATTGCAATCGCTGATGGTTCAAAAATTTCTCACTTGGGTGGTGCAATCAGAGGTGTTGTTGAAGGTGCAAGTGACGGCGTTGGAACCTTAGAAGTTGGCGCCGACTACACCACCACTGCTTCAGTAGGTGCTTCAGGAAACTCTTTAAGAAACCTCAACATTCTTTCTGGCGCAACTCTAAATTTAAACGGTGATGTTTACGCCAATAATGTTGCAGTGTCAGGAACTCTTGCTTTTGGAAGCGACAGCAGAGTTGTAAATGGCAATGTTTCTGTCAACAGCAGCGCCACAATTGACGCAGGTTCTGCAAGCAACAGAATCAACGGCACCTTAGACATCGCAAACAATGCCACACTTGGCGTAACCATCGCTGGCCCAACTACAGCAGGAAGCATAGTCAGCACAGGAATTGCCACAATTGGCAACAACCTAACTCTTGCAGTCACCATCGATTCAAGCCTAGATTCAGTAATCAACAGCGGCACAAAATACACCATTCTTTCTGGCGCAGCTGGATCAAGCATTGCTCCAGTAAGCACCAGCAACATCAATGTTAATAATTTAGGTTCAAACCGTTACGGACATTTATCTTTCTCCTCTAATATTGTGGGCAGTGATTTAATTCTAACCATCACCAAAACTTCTAACAGTTCTTTCGGCCCAAATGCAAGAGCAGTTTATAACACCCTAAACAACATCGGCGATTCCGCACAAGGCGAATTAAGAGCATTGCAAAACTTCGTTAACTCCACAAGCTCAGATGCAAAAGCAGCAGCAGCCCTTGATGCCGCAACTCCACAAGTTGACAACAGCATCAACCGCAGCGCCTTTGACACCAGCAACGCCGCAATTTCTGCCGTTGAAAGCAGAATGGGATTCGGCAATGAAATTGGTGTTTCAGCAGGTGACGATTCACAAGGAAACGACCTGTGGATCAAAGTGTTAAACACCTCAGCAAGACAAAGCAACCTCAAAACAGGTGGCTTTGGTTACAATTCCTCAGCCTATGGTTTTGCAATCGGTGGCGACAATTTAAGCAAAGAAGACACGATGAAAGGATTCAGCTTAAATTATATTTCTTCTCAAATCACTTCAGCCTCTAAAACCAAACTAAATAACGTTAACAGCTATCAACTAAACTTATATCGCGGCGCAAATTATGGCGACTATTTCCTTGACGGAATCGTTGGTCTTGCAGTGAACAAATATGATTCTTCCCGCTCAATTGCTGAAGTTGGTGTAAGCGCCAAAGCTAAATATACGGGCAAAACTTATGTTGCAAAACTTAACGGCGGCAGAACTTTCACTTTAGAAAATGGTTTAAAATTAATTCCAAATGCATCATTAACTTTAGCAAGAAACCAAATTAACTCTTACAGCGAAAGCGGCGCAGGAACTCTTAACCTGTCAGTTAAAAACTCTCCAACCAACTTCTTCGAAGCAAGAATTGGTATCAACACCAGCTATGATTTCATCTTAGACGATTTCACCCGAGTTTCCCCACAATTCAAAATTTCCTACGGACACGATTTCGTAGGCGCAAAACAATCAACCACCAGCAACTTCGTAAACCAAGCCCAATCTTTCTCTTCCCAAGGCTCCAAAGTTTACACCAACAGCATAATCATCGGCACAGGTCTAAACATCTACAGAAACGAACAAACCGAAGTCGACGTCGAATACACCATCGAACGCAAAGCCAACTACCACGCCAGCACAGGCAGCTTCAAAATCAAATACAATTTCTAAACATTAAAAATGCTAAAGCATTTTTAGATTTACTGTAGGAATCAATTTGTTAAGAGCGGTCTTAACAAATTGATAAGATTTTTTATCTCCTCCTGCTTAGGCTTACGTCTTCCTTGCTCAGGCGGAATTTGCAATTCCGCCTGCACGTTCATGCCATTTTTCCTAGATTAGCATCTTTCAATTTTTTGCGCATATACCAATAAATACTTGGTTTTGACGCATTTTTATCCCGAATTGGCGTTACTAATAAAAATTATTGCTATTTTACAATAGTGTGTATAATACACATCTTATATCAATTAATTCATTCTCCACATGAATATACCAAAACATAAATCTATAGCCCCATTTTAGCTTTATATTTTTGGTAAAAATTAATATTTTTCAGAGCCTTAGTGGGTCAGTCCACAAAGGCTCTTCAAAACATCAATTTTTCCTCAAAAATCTTTCACTAAAATGGGACTATAGATTTATGTTTTGGTATAGCAGAGAAATAATAAAAATCCTTGAAAGGGATGGATGGCAATTGGTTAGTATAAAAGGAAGTCATCGGCAATATAAGCACCCAAATAAAAAAGGGCGTGTAACTGTTCCCCATCCAAGCAGGGATTTCCCCAAGGCAACATTAGCCAGTATTTTTAAACAAGCTGGAATAGATAAGAAAAACTACAATAAATAATAAAACAAGGAGCGGCAATGTTAAAAGAAAAAAGAAACTACATAGCAGTAATCAGAAAAAATAAATCATCTGATTATGCAGTAATTTTTCCAGATTTTCCAACCTGCATTACAGCTGGTAAAACCTTGGATGAAGCTCAAATCATGGCAGAAGAGGCTTTACAATTTCATATTGACGGAATGATCGAAGATAATGATGAAATTCCAAACCCATCAAGTTTTGATTCCGTAAAAGCAAAATATAAAAAAACCGAAATATTTTTGGTAATACCCATAAAAACCCCATCAAAAGCAACTAGAATCAATATCACCGTGGATGAAAAATTTTTAAGAAAATTAGATAAATATTTAGAAACCCTTGATGAGAGCAGAAGCTCATTTTTTGTAAGCGCAGCTAAGAGAGTTATGAGTTGTTAATTTACTAAATTAAAAGCCAAAGGTTCCAGGTACCTTTCTTCTAAACATTAAAAATGCTAAAGCATTTTTAGATTTACTGTAGGAATCAATTTGTTAAGAGCGGTCTTAACAAATTGATAAGATTTTTTATCTCCTCCTGCTTAGGCTTACGTCTTCCTTGCTCAGGCGGAATTTGCAATTCCGCCTGCACGTTCATGCCATAATTTAGGCCAAAGGTTCTAGGTACCTTTCTTACTAACTTATCTTGAGCCAACCTCCCAAGTCATCCTGAGCTTGTCGAAGGATGTTGTCGCAGAACCTTGCTCAGGCCAGTCGCCTGCTGGGCGGGTTCTTTCAACCCCGCCCACACGTTCATTCCCCTCCACAAAAACCTTATAACGCCAATCTAGGCTTGAAATTGTTTTGTTAAAAGACCAAAAAGATGTTGATGTTTTTTAGGATTATCTTTTTTTAATTTACGAAGATTGTTTAATTTCCACTGCACAGCAGGGAAGCGTTCAAAATTATAAATATTCCAATTCGGTTCGCAATTTTTAAAACTTAAAAGAAAATCTTTATCATCTTGGGTTAGCCCTTGATTAACAGCTTTGACAAGGTTTAGCCGCGTTTGTTCAAAATCTTCATAAGTAAAATTTTCATTGGTCATGCCAACAAATTGATTTGTCATAGCTTGATGTTGATCCTTAAAATTTGGTGCTAACATTTCATTAAAAGGCCTTTCGCCTGAAACGAGACAAAAAATAAATCCTTCTCGTACATCGTCTGAGAATCCATTATTTTCTAGTAAAGATTTTACATCAAATAGATCTCTAGGATGTTGTCTATCTAGTGCGGCACAGATTTTACCACCATAAAGCTGACCAAAGGAAACTATGGGAAAAACAATAAAAGAATTATAATCTTGGCGTGCTTTATCACATAATGTCATTCGTTTTATAGGTGATATTACGCCACGCTTTACTAAATTAGCTTCAACTTTTATTTCCACGCCGTCTTTACGAATAACTATTCTTCCTGATTCTGATTTATTTAACAGTTGAACCCGCGGAATTTTGCTTTTAATGCTTTCTTCAATACGTCCGAATGCTTCATTAATATGTTGTATCGTGTTTTCTCTATCTTCAATTGGCAGATAAGTTAGATCAATATCAACAGATAAACGCGGCATATTTAGCACAAACAAATTAATTGCCGTTCCACCATGCATTGCAAAACATTCTTCCTTTGCAACATAGTGAAGAACATCTAGCAATAATACCACTTGGTTTCTATATTTTTGGTTGTCCATTTTTTTCTAATTCCTCTGGTACAGTTATTTTATATTTAGCTATATATACTCCGTTCTTTACCAAACTACGATTTCCTGAACCAAGATTAATTTTTGATTTTTCTAAAAATTCAAACCAAGGATGATTTAACTTTTCGGCGAGATAAAGAAAGAGTCTTTTAACCTTAACTGATGAACAATTCTCAAGTAATTCTTGCACAGATTTTGGGTCTAAATTATAAAGCCCTTCCATTAGTTCGTAACACTCAAAGAACTCTTGGTGATTAGGTGTAAGATATAAGCACTCTAACATAGCACGCGCAGAGTTAGATATCTTTACAACAAAAGTGCCCTGAGATAAATCTTCCAACCCTAGGTTTTGCGGCAAAAAAGAAGTTGAATAAAAATCTATTTTAGTCGCCCAATTTCTGTTCTTAAACCATGAAGGCAATTTTTCCTTCTTGCCACCTATTAAAACAGCGCGTCCTTCTGAAAAGTTTAAATATTGTCCTCGTCCAAGAAGTGATAAAGCCGTTCGGCCTCCAACATGTATAGATAAATTTGCCTGATTCTGTAGTGCATAAAGCCCCCCAAGATAATCTACTTTATCACCATCGCGTATCACGGCACCAGAGCCTATCGATTTTAACCAATTGCTTTTTTTGTAACGATCCAAAAGCTGCCCTGAAACACCATAAAAAGAGGACAGATAGGAAGATAGGCAGACCGTTCCAGCTGGCCACACCTTAAGTAAATTGTTTAATTTAGTTCTATTATTTACACTCATACTTGAATAATATGATTTAAAATAAACTAAAAGTCAATAAATTATTTCGGATTGTTCACTTAATAGGTTGAATAATATAATTTGAGCGGTAGACTGTTTTTAACAGCCAGCTGCTCTGCTTTAAATTAATTTTTCAATTACTTTATCTTGAAGGCTAGAGAGATTGTTAATACTAGCCAACAATTTTTGTTTTTCAGCTTCTTGTTTGTCTAACTCCTTAACAATCTCTCTTTGAATTTCAATTTTTGGCAAAGGAATCATTATTGTTTTGATTATCTCTTTATTTAAAGTTTTGCCTTTAGTGGCTCTTTGAATATAAGAAGAATAATCTAAGCGAGGCAATAAGTAGTATAAATACTTTGTTAAAACTTTGTTTTTATCTTTTGGCACAATACCAGCAATAGCTTCGTTTGTGTATAACTCTTTACCCGCAATAGCCACTTTTCCAATGGTTAGTTTAAAGCTAAATAACAATGTTCCTTCTGGCAAAGATTTTACATTAGATTCCTTAACAGCCTTGTCCGTTATTTTTTCTTCGGTATCATGGATATACATTTTGTTCATATCTCTAATTTTCACCCATAAATTCTCGCCACCAAATAAACTTAAATCTTTACGGGAAGGCGTCCCTCCTATTATTATTTCACAAATTCCATCATCTCCTCCAAGTGGCACAAGATCAGAGCTGCTGCTTGATAATTTTCGGTATTTATCCATCGAAAGTTTATATTTCTGACCCGCAATTAATTCAAAATTTACACTGAAAGAATGATTTGTTTCTTCTTTGTCCTGCCATATTTGACGCAACAATGTTAAATCATTTTCTTTGATAGGATTTCTTCCTAATTTGCTTCCTGTTTTTTTAAATCCATCTTCTTTTACATCAAAGAACCAAACCTTTTTGGTCTGACCACCTTTTTTAAAAATAACAATGCTAGTTGGTTGTCCTGTGTAGGGTTTAAATACAAATTCATGAAGTTTAATTACCGCTTCAACTTCGCATGTTTCTAAAAGAATCTTTCTCATTTTTACATATTCTGCATCTTCATCAAATAAAAGTCCTTCGGGAACAACGACTCCTGCAATACCGCCATCAGCTAAAGCATCAACAACATGTTTCATAAAAACAGGGTTGGCATCTTCGGTAGAAAAGCCGTATTGAAATGAGTAGTCTGTTTTTTGAGAGAAAGGAAAATTTGTTAATATCACATTATATTTATCAGATACGCGATCTTTTAAACTGTCCATTTGCTCAATATTATTATGTCCATCTCCAATAATAATCATGTTCATTTTGGCAATTTTGGCTGTCCCAGAAATCTCTCTACCGTAAATAGTATCTTCTTTTAAAACTTTGATATTTTGAGGGGTGTGCTTACACTTGTTCTTAATGTGTTTAAATGCCTCAATAAGAAATCCACCAGTGCCGCAAGCTGGGTCATATACTGTATCTCCAAACTTTGGATTAACCAAATCTACCATCAATTTTACTATGTGTCTTGGCGTAAAATATTCGCCAAGATCAGTTCCAACACTAACTGAGTTTTTTAAGAAATATTCAAAAGCATCGCCCTTAATATCTGAATCAGCATCTAGCAATTTTAGGGTGGAGAGTTTATCAACAATTTTTTTCAAATTTTCAGGATTCTTAATTAGAAGCTCTTTTTGAAAAACATCTCCGCTGTGATTATATTTGTTAACTAAGCGAGGTAATATAGTGCCATTAATGTATTCCAACATTGTTTCTGGCTCTAATGTATTAAAGCTTTCCCAGCAGTATTTTTTTTCTAAAATTCTTGTTTCGTTATTATTTTCTCTATCTTCTTCAATCTCGCTAATCAATTTTAAGAAAAGTAAATTTGAAAATTCTGCAAATCTCTCAATTCCTTCTCTTATACCTTCTTTGCGAAGAAAATCATTTGCTTCAGAAAAAATTTTTATGAGTTCTCTTTTTGTATGAACTACTTTCTCTGGCGAAAAAATAGATGAACCAAACTCAACAAATTTCAAGAGTTGTTTTTCTGTTAATAGATCAGTGATAATTGCATCATCTAACTTTAGTGGTTCACCACTTCTAATATCATAAGTTTCAACTATTGATCCATCGGTAACAAATACAATGTAAGCTCCGAGTGGTTTTGCATAGCAGTCAATAGCCTGTCCTAAAGCCTTTTTTAAACTCTGTCCAACTCGTTTCGTTTCTACGACCGCAATAGGTGTATCCGTCTGCGATTTATACAAAACATAATCTGGTTTTTTTCCTTTGAATTTTTTATTTTGTTCAACTGTTTTAGCTCTTTCTGTAAAAACATTGCAGCCCTTAGAGTGTTCATCAACATTCCAGCCAAGATTAGATAGAATTATATCTATCTTCTTTCTAGTTGCGCTCTCTAGCGTTTTTGTAAGGTGTTTCATGCAGAATTAAAATTGTTAATATCAATTACGCCCATATTACAACAGAAAATTTTTTTGAAAAGATTTTTCTTTTTAAGAAATCATATTTCCAATTAGTTTGTCAAAAACTAACGGGTTTTTCCTCTCGTTAAATCTCCAGCAAAACTCATCAATATAAGCGTTCAAATATTCTTTAGAAACTTTGTGAAATTGCCCCACAATACCACGCTTTAAGATAGCCCAAAAACTCTCAATTGAATTTGTGTGAATCATGCCGTTTGCGTAGGCTTCACTATGATTAATTTGCAAGTGTGAAATAATGCGGCGCATTGTCATATATCCGCGATATTCATCAGTGATTAGAGTTGTATTGCCTAGATCAACGCCTGCGCGCACCAACTCTTTTAAATCTTTTGCTTTCAAAGTTCCTTTTTCAACATTTTTAGCTTTTACTTTACCACCACGCTCAATCATTCCAACAACACATTCTTTCTTAGTGCCTCTGCCTCTAGGGTTAGTAAAATCATCATCATTGTCATCTTTCTTTTTAGCTTCTTTTCTTGGCTTTCCTCCAATGTAGGTTTCGTCCATTTCTACAATGCCAGACAACAAACCATTGTCTTGTTTCATAGCTTTTCTAATTCTGTGATTTATTGACCAAGCTGTTTTAACTGGTAAATCTAAGTCTCTTGCTAATTGTCTTGAGCTAATACCTTTTTTTGCATTAAGCATTAAAGCAATTGCTAAAAACCATTTTTGTAATGGCAATCTGCTATCGTGAAAAATTGTGCCAACTGTTGCACTAAAAGACTTGCGGCAACCGTTGCAATGATGACGATTTTCTTTTGCTAAATGATTTGTGTTGTCGCTTGAGCAGTAAGGACAAATTGGTTTTCCATTCCAGCGTTTTTGCTCTAGGTATTTGATGCAAGCTGCTTGATCTGGGAAGTTTTTTACTACTTCTAAAATATTCATAATCAGTTGTTTTTGTTGTTAACTGACTATATTGTAAATTAGATATTTTATAATGTCAACCTATTAAGTGAACAGTCCGTTTAATATAAACGTTATATTATGTGTAAAATCAACCTTTAAATGAAACCAAGCTTTTTTGAAAAAGTTAGCATAACTAACTAATAATGCCTATTTAATTAGAAAAAATCTTATTTAGCTCTACGATAATTTTTACTAGGTAATTATTAGCATGCCGATTGACATTTGTTCTAAAGAAAATAAAACTCATCGACAAATTCCCATTAGGGACAAACAGCCATTCATGAGTAAGGGCTGGTTAATCTTCCATAATAGCTTGGCTGAGTAAGTTTCTTATCTACTTAAATTATTCGATCACCACATTTATCTTCCTTTAAAACTCAGGAATTTGGGTTTGTTTATTGGCATAACCAAGCCGAAACAGCGGTCAGGCCTTATTAAGCCTGACCAATTTTTCTACCCAACACTAACGCGCAATTTCTTCGCCGCATCAACCATCGATTTCAAAGCCAATTTGGTTTCTGGCCAGTCGCGGGTTTTAAGGCCGCAGTCGGGGTTGACCCAGATTTGTTCTGGCTTTAAAACATTCAACGCTTTTTTCAGCAATTTTTCCATTTCTTCTTCTTTTGGAACTCTTGGCGAGTGAATGTCGTAAACGCCGGGGCCGATTTCGTTTGGATATTTAAAGTTAACGAAAGCGTTGAGCAATTCCATGTTGGAACGTGAAGTTTCAATGGAAATCACGTCGGCATCCATGTTAGCAATTGCTGCGATTATATCATTAAATTCAGAATAACACATGTGAGTGTGAATTTGCGTTTTATCAGCAACGCCAGAAGCAGAAATTCTGAAAGCCTCAACTGACCATTTTAAATAGTCATTCCATTTGCTTTTTTTAATTGGCAAACCTTCGCGCAAAGCCGCTTCATCAATTTGAATGATTTTAATTCCAGCTTTTTCCAAATCACAAACTTCATCACGAATTGCAAACGCAATCTGCAAAGCCGTGTCTTTTCTAGGCTGGTCATCGCGCACAAAAGACCATTGCAAAATGGTGATCGGTCCAGTCAACATGCCTTTCATGATTTTTTTAGTTTGGCTTTGTGCAAATTTTGCCCATTCAACCGTCATTTGTTTAGGACGAAACACATCACCAAAAATCACTGGAGGCTTCACACATCTAGATCCATAGCTTTGCACCCAACCATTTTTAGTAAAGAAAAATCCAGCAAGTTGCTCGCCAAAATATTCCACCATGTCATTTCTTTCAAATTCGCCATGAACTAAAACATCCAAGTCAATTTCTTCTTGGAAGCGGATGGTTCTAACTGTTTCTTCCTGCACAAATTTTTCATAATCAGCAGCAGAAATTTTCCCTGCTTTAAAATCAGCACGCGCTTTTCTAACTTCTTTAGTCTGCGGAAAAGAGCCAATGGTTGTGGTTGGAAGACTAGGCAATTTAATGTGATCAGCCTGAATTTTTTTGCGCGCCGCATAATTGCTTTGGCGATTCATCATATCTTCCTTGATGCCAAGAAGGCGCTGTTTTACAGCATCGTTGTGAATTCTTTTAGAAGATTTTTTTGCTTGAATAATTTTGTGATTAGCTTCAACAATTTTCAAAGCAGAAGCATCAGAAGCAGCAGCTTTAGCAACGGTTACGATTTCGTAAATTTTTTGTGTCGCAAAAGCCAGCCAAGATTTTAATTCCGCATCAAGCTCAGTTTCATTTGCCAAGTCAACTGGCGTGTGAATCAAAGAGCAAGAAGGTGCAACAATCACGCGATTTTCACCAAGTTTAGCCACTGCTTTTTTTATCACAGCAACCGAATTTTCTAAATTATTAATCCATATATTTCTGCCATCAACCACACCCAAAGATAAAATTTGATCCGCTTTAACTAATCCTAAAACTTTTTCAAATTGTTCTGGCGCACGAACTAAATCAACGTGAACTGAAGCGGTTTCAAGCCCAAAAGCCAGTGTAGCATTTTCATCCAACCCTTCAAAATAAGTGGTTAAATGCAATTTAATTGCACCAGCAAATTTTTTAATTTCCGCGTAAGCTTTTTTATAAGCATCACTTGCGCCAGCAGGCAGATCAACAATCAAAAACGGCTCGTCAATTTGCACATCTTCCACGCCAATTTCTTGCAATTTTGCAAATAAATCTTTGTAAGCAACAAGCAAATTATCCAGCAAATCTAGTTTATTTGAACCATCAATTGTTTTGCCCAAAAGCAAGAAAGTTACAGGGCCAATCACCACAGGGCGTGTTTTTATACCAAGTTTTTTTGCTTCTAAAAATTCATCAAAAATTTTGCTCGAAGAAATTTTGAATTTTTGGTCTTTTTTAAATTCGCCAACGATATAGTGATAGTTAGTGTCGAACCACTTAGTCATTTCCATCGCCGTAACGTCAATGCCTTCACGCTGCGCGCCGCGAGCCATTGCAAAATAAAGATCCAAATCAACATTTCCGCCAGAAAATTTAAAACGCTCAGGAACCGCGCCAAACAAGGCTAAAGCATCTAAAATTTGATCGTAAAAAGAAAAATCGTTTGAAGGAACAAAATCAACTCCAGCAGCTTTTTGCATTTGCCAGTTTTTTGCTCTAATTTCAGCGGCAGTTTTTTGTAAATCAGCAGCAGAAGAAGTTTTTTTCCAATAGCTTTCAACAGCTTTTTTAAGCTCGCGATGAGCGCCAATTCTTGGAAAACCCAAGTTTGCAGTTTTGGTCATAGTTTTTTTGATTTAATTAAAAGGATGCAAAAGATAATTTGCAAAAAACGGCAGGCTTGCCTAAGAACATCTCTGCTTCTATCTTATAATTTTCACTTTCTAGAATCAAGCAGCTTTTTTTAAGTCTTGATGCCAAACGGGTTCTCTAGATGCTCAATGCGGGACGGAGTCTCTGACTCCGTCCCCACGTTCATGCCAAACTATTTATTATTCATGCAAACATCTACAGAATCAATAACCTACAAAGAAATCACAATCGAGCTAATTCGCAAAAAAATCAAAAATTTGCATTTAAGAATTTATGCACCAGATGCCAAAACAGTAATCAGCGCACCGCTTCACTTGAGCATCAGCAAAATCGAAAACTTCATCGATCAGCGAATTTCATGGATCAAAAAAACGCAAGAAAAATTGCGCGGACAAAAAATTATCCCAAAAAAGAAATTTTTATCTGGTGAAAATCATCTGTTTTTTGGCAAAAACTTTTTGCTAGAAGTAAAAGAAGATTCTGTAAAAAACCTTGTTGTTCTAAGAGAAAACACAATCGAACTAAACCTAAAAAAACGTTCAAACATCAAAGAAAGACAAAAGATTTTAGACAATTTTTATCGCAGCGAACTAAAAAAAATAATTCCTTCTTACATAAAAAAATGGGAAGAAAAAATGCATTTAAAAGTGGCAACTTTCGGCATTAAAAAAATGAAAACCCGCTGGGGAACCTGCAACATAAAAGCGCGCCGTATCTGGATCAACCTCGAACTAGCAAAATATCAAATCGAATGCCTAGAATATATCATAGTTCATGAAATGGTGCATTTATTCGAAAGAAACCACAACAAAAAATTCTTCGCCCACATGGATCACTATTTGCCAAATTGGAAAAATTTTAAAGAAATGCTGAAAAAATAAGAAAAGGGGCCAGGCTACTTTTAAGCTTAAAAGTAGCCTGGCCCCTTTTCAGATCGAGCTAATTTTCCAAGCTTCCTTCCATATAGACTTGTTTTTCTGTTGATTCATGATAAATTGGCGAAAAATTTATCTAAAACCAACAGATTTATGAAAATTTACAACACAGATTTAGTTATAATTGGCGCTGGTCCAGCTGGGTTATTTTCGGTTTTTGAGGCGGGAATGCTAAAAATCAAGGCTCATGTCATCGACACTCTAGAAGTGATTGGCGGACAATGTCAGGCGCTTTACCCGGAAAAGCCAATTTACGACATTCCGGCCTATCCAAAAATTTTGGCAAGTGACTTAATCCACAGGCTGGAAGAGCAGGCAAAGCCGTTTGAACCAGTTTATCATCTTAATCAGCGTGTGGAAAAATTAGAAAAAAATTCTGACAAAACTTTCACGATCACAACTTCAAAAAACAACAAAATCACCTGCAAAGCAGTCATCATTGCTGCTGGTTGCGGCGCCTTTGGCCCCAATCGTCCGCCATTAACAAATTTAGAAGAATTTGAAGGAAAATCAGTTTTTTATGCAGTGCGCTCAAAAGCAGAATTTGCTGATAAAAATGTGGTGATTGCTGGTGGCGGCGATTCTGCAGTTGATTGGACGCTCAGCCTTGCCGAAATTGCCAAAAAAGTTTATGTTGTGCATCGTCGCGACAAATTTAGATGCGCTCCAGAAAGCGCTGACCGCATGAAAAAGCTTGCCGAAGAAGGAAAAATCGAATTGGTGATTCCCTTCCAGCTTGAAGCTTTAAAAGGCGAAAATGGCAAATTATCCGAAGTTTTGGTTAAAGATTTTGAAGGCGCTATTAAATCTTTGCCCGCTGATTATCTTCTGCCATTTTTTGGTTTAGCGATGGAGCTAGGGCCAATTGCCAGCTGGGGTTTAACCTTGCATAAACACAATATCGAAGTTGACCCAGCAACCATGCAAACTTCAGAAGCGGGAATTTACGCAGTTGGCGACATTGCAACTTATAAAAACAAGCTAAAATTAATTTTAACTGGTTTTGCCGAAGTTGCAGCAGCTTGCCACGACATCTATAAAATTGTGCATCCTGACCAATTATTTCACTTTGAATATTCCACCAGCAAAGGGGTGTCATAATTATGTTTTCCAAATTAGAATTTTTAATTGCCGCAAGATATTTAAAAAGTAAACGCAAAGAAGGCTTCATTTCAGTAACCGCGATTTTTTCTTTCGTCGGCATCATGATTGGTGTTGCTACTTTGATTATTGTGATGTCGGTGATGAACGGCTTTCGCTATGAATTGGTCAACCGCATTCTTGGAATCAACGCCCATCTAACGATCTATAGCTCAGCTCATCAAATCAATAATTACGAAAAATTAATTAGCGAAATTTCTAAAGTTTCAGGAATAAAATATGTTAACCCCTTGGTTGAAAGCCAGGCGATGCTTGCGTCAAGTGCCAAAAACGCTGGTGGATTTATCAAGGGAATTAAACTCGATGATTTAAAAAATAAATCCTTAATTGCTGAAAATATCACGGCGGGAAATCTTGAAAAATTGGCCAATAAAAATTCTGTCATAATTGGTTCACAAATCGCCCACAGCATGAATTTAAAGGTTGGCGACCCAATTAAAATTATTTCAGCGCAAACCAACGAAACCATAATTGGCGCCATTCCGCGCATCAAAACTTATGAAGTTGCAGGCGTTTTTGACAGCGGCATGTATGAATATGATGCAAGCACTGTTTTCATGAATTTTAACATGGCACAAGTGCATTTCCGCTTCCCGCAAGCCGTATCAGCAATAGAAATTTTCGTTGACGACATCAACAATTTAGAACTGGTAAAATTCAAATTATATGAAGTTTTAGCCAATTATGACAACCTATACTACACCGACTGGCAACAGTCAAATGCAGGCTTCATCGACGCTCTAAAAGTTGAGCGCACCGTGATGTTTTTGATTTTAACTTTAATCATTTTAGTTGCCGCCTTCAACATTATTTCCAGCATGATTATGCTGGTCACCGACAAAAGAAAAAACATCGCGCTGCTGCGCACCATTGGCATGAGCAAGTCGGCGGTGCTGAGAATTTTCCTAATTTGTGGATCTTCAATTGGCGTGGTTGGAACTTTGCTTGGTTTACTCATCGGCGTTTTGTTTTCAGCAAATATCGAAAACATCAAAAAATGGCTAGAATCAATAACCGACACCACTTTATTCAACCCAACCATTTACTTCTTATCCACTTTGCCATCAAAAATTTTCATCTCGGACGTGGTTTTAATCACTTTGATGTCTCTGGCACTATCCTTCCTTGCCACCATCTATCCCGCCTATAAAGCCAGCAAATCCAACCCTGCTGAGATTTTGAGATATGAGTAATATTAAATTACAAAGTCAAAACCAGTGACCCAACATTAGCGCGGCTTTCTATTTCTTTGTGGGCTTTGGCGACGTCATTGAAGGCGTAAGTTTTTATTTTTGGAACCACGATGCCTTTTTCAATTGCCGCAAAAACTTCGCCAGCAGCTAGCACCAGCTCAATGCGATGTGCTTTATAAAGCGCCAGTGTAGGGCGGGTTAAATAAAGTGAGTTAGTTACTAAATGATTCAAATCAAGCTTATCAGTGTTTCCAGAAGCTTCACCAAAGCTGACGCACATGCCCATGGGCCACAAACAGTCCAAAGATTTTTCTAAGCTGTCTTTTCCAACGCTGTCATAAACAATGCCAACTCCGTCATGATTAGTGATTCTTGCCACTTCATCAACGAAATTACTTTTTTTATAATTGATTACGTGAGAACAGCCGAAAGATTTTGCGGCACTAATTTTTTCATCGGATCCGACAGTGCCAATAACTTCTAAGCCAAGATATTTCGCCCACTGACAAAGAATGTGGCCCACTCCACCAGCAGCAGCATGAACCAAAGCTTTTTTTGCTCTTTTTGCAATATAAACTCGGTGCAACAAAGTGTGCGCCATCAAGCCCTTCAACAAAGAGCCAGCAACTTGCGTGTCACTGATAGTTTTTGGCGGAACCACCAAAAAATTTTGATGTATCGCTCTTTTTTCGGCGTAAGCACCAGCACCACCAGTTGCATAAGCAACTCTTTCGCCAACTTTATAGTTAGTCACTTCAGAGCCAACTGCTTCAATAATTCCGCAAGCTTCAATTCCCAAAATCGCAGGAAGGGCGGGAAGGGCATATTGTCCGCGTCTAAAGGCGATATCAAAAAAATTTACGCCAATTGCAGTGTGCTTGATTAAAACTTCATCCTTTTTGATTTTTGGATCATCAACATTTTTAATTTTTAAAACTCCAGCATCACCGGTTTTTTCAATAACTATTGCTTTCATTTTTTTGTTTTAAAATGTAATTTAAAATTAAATAAAATTTTTTTAAATCTTAATTAATCATCGCAAAATGCAACACCAAAATTTATTTTTATTTGATATTGAAACTGTTCCCGATTTAAAATCAGCCAGAAACCTGCTCGACATGCAAGAGGCCGAAGCAAAAGAGGTTAAAGAAGCAATCGTAAAATATCATCTTGATTTAACTGATCAAAAAAATTCCTTTTTGCGCCAACCTTTCCACCGCGTGATTGCGATCAGTTTTTTAGAAGCAGAAATCGTTCGTGATTTTAACGGACAAGAATTTTATCGCATCATCGACATTCGCTCAGGCGGCGATTTGCTTGCGTCAGAAGCTGATCTTGTTAAAGGATTTTTTTTACATCTAAAAAAGAATTTTTCACGTTTAGTTAGCTTTAACGGCAAAAATTTTGATTTACCAGTGCTAAAATATGCCGCAATGAAACATGGCATTGAAGCGTCATGGCTTTACAAAAGTGGTGACAAATGGAACAACTATAATCAGCGCTATAGCCTTGACTGGCATTGTGATTTAGCTGATGCATTTTCAGATTTTGGCGCATCAGCGCGGGTTAAAATGAACGAACTTTGCGCCGCGTTTAATTTGCCTGGCAAAATTGGAGTTGATGGCTCTAAGGTTGATCAAATGTTTGAAGATGGTAAATTGCAAGAAATTCGTGATTATTGTGAAACTGATGTGCTCAACACTTATTTGCTTTATCTAGTCTATCAGCATCACAACGGCTCAATTTCTAAAGATTCCTTCGCTAAAGCCAAAGAAGATTTAATGTCTTTATTGCAGAAAAGTGGCAAGAAAAATTTTCAAGAATTTTTACAGGAATGGCAAAAAATAAATGCTTAAAAAAATAGGTCTAGGCCTTAGAGTTCCATATATAAATTACATTTTAGAAAATTCGCAGGAATTAAGCAAAAAAATTGGCTGGTTTGAAGTTCATAGCGAAAATTATTACGCTGAAGCTGGGCCTGCAATCAACACTTTAAAGGCAATTAGAAAAAATTTTCCAATCAGCCTTCATTCGGTTGGAAATTCTTTAGGAAGCGCTGATTATGTTGATTTGAAGCATTTAGAAAAATTAAAAAACCTAATTAAAATCATCGATCCTTTTTTAGTTTCTGATCACATTTCTTGGGGCATGATTGGCGATAAACATTTTAACGATCTATTGCCTTTGCCTTACAGCACCAAGGCTTTAAACATTTTATGTAACAACATTGATCAAGTGCAAAATTTTCTTGGCAGAAAAATTTTAATTGAAAATCCTTCAACTTATCTTGCCTTTAAAAATGCTGATTTTAGCGAATTTGAATTTATCAATTTAGTTGCAAAAAAAACTGGATGTGGCTTGGTGCTTGATGTAAACAATGTTTATGTTAGCGCCTTTAATAATGCTGAATTTGATCCAGAAAATTATTTAAAAAATATTGATCAAAATATTGTGCAAGAAATTCATCTTGCTGGTCATTCAAGCAAAATGATTTTTGATGGAAAAAAATCGCAAGAAATTTTGATTGACACTCACAACAACAAAGTCAAAAAAGCAGTGTGGCAATTGTTTGATTTTGCAATCAAGAAATTTGGACAAATTCCTTCTTTAATCGAATGGGATCAAGACTTCCCAGAGTTTAAAATTCTTTTAGAAGAAGCAAAAAAAGCAGAAAATATTTTACTAAAATATGAATGATTTACTGAAATTACAAAAAAATTTTGGCGAGCATATTTTAAACAAGAAAAAATCTGCGATTTTAAAATCATTGCCTTATGCAAGGCAAGATTCTCTAGCTCGTCTTGACATTTATCGCAACAACATTTTTGATTTTTCTTACTCAGCTTTTAGTGCGATTTTTCCTGTTGTAAAAAAAATTTGTGGCGAAGAAAAATTCCAAAAATTATTTGAAAAATATCTTAAAAAACATCACATAAAAACAGGCAATTTGAATGATTGCGGCAATGATTTTCCAAAATTTTTAAAAAAAACAAAACCACAATTTTTATCTGATTTAGCACAGCTAGAGCTGTTTTATCACCTAAGCTATTACACTGGTGAAGCCTTTGATTTTGATTTGGAGAATTTTCAAAAAATTTTAGAAGATCGAGCTTCTTGTGCTAAAATTTCTTGGACTTTTTTATGGCTGCCTCTTTCTGTATACAATGCGATTTTATCATTTTATTTATGCTTTTTTTTAGTTTTAAATGTTTTTCATACAGTTCAATCGTAAAAAGATTATCCGGTA
>CAZOKU010000020.1:0-23245 GCA_964580715.1 uncultured Rhizobium sp.
TAATAGTATATTCCTTCAAAACATTGGTTGCCCAGATCCTGAATTGAGTGGCACGATGGGAATTGACACGGTAGCCGACTGCTATGATGGCATCGAGGCTATAGAATTTAGTGTGATAGTTTTTACCATCCGTTCCAGTTGTCAAGAAATCCTTTACAACTGAATTTTCGACCAGTTCTTTGTCATTAAATATATTTTTTAAGTGCAGGCTGACGTTTTGCTTAGTAGTTTCAAACAACTCTGCTATTGCTTTTTGCGTCAACCAAAGATTATCATCCTTGAAGAAAACATCAACATTAACCTTGCCTGTAGTTGTTTGAAAAACAACAAAGTTAGTAAATTTTTCTAATTCGCTCATCTGGGTTAGTTTTAAGGTTGTTTAAAATTTATTGCCGTTTTTTTATAGTTTATCGCGCAATCAAGCTGTGGAACAGCAACAATCCATCACTTGAACCAGTTTCATCATCAATGGCTCTTTCTGGATGCGGCATCATGCCAAGCACGTTTTTCTTGTCATTGAAGATTCCTGCAATGCTTAAGGCTGAACCATTTGGATTTGCCTCGTCAGTTGCATTTCCGTCTAAATTTACATAGCGAAAGGCAATGTTATTGCCATCTTCAATTTTTTTCAAAGTGTCGGTATCAGCGTAATATTGGCCGTCCATGTGAGCGATTGGAACGCGAATGATCTGCTGTTTTTTATATTTTTTGGTAAAAGAAGAATCAGTGTTTTCAACTGCAAGAGTAACTTCGCGACAAATAAATTTTGACTTTTTATTGCGCAACAAAACCCCTGGAAGCAGCCCGCTTTCAGTTAGAATTTGAAAACCGTTACAAATTCCAAGCACTCTCACACCTTTATCCGCAAGCCTTTTAACCTCCTGCATCACTGGCGAAATTTTAGCCATTGCGCCACTGCGCAGATAATCGCCGTAAGAAAATCCACCAGGAACTATGATTAAATCAAGATTGTCATCAAGGCTGGTTTCTTGGTGCCAAATTCTTTGCACCTTGCTGTTGATTTTTTGCAATGCATCAACTGCATCGCGGTCACAATTTGAACCTGGGAATGTAATAACTGCTGCTCTCATTATAAAACCTCGTAGGTATAGTCTTCGATGATTTTGTTAACTAATAATTTATCACAAATTTCATCAACAATTTCTTTGATACGATTTTTGTCGGTTTCAGCAATTTCAAGCTCTACAACCTTACCTTGTCTAACTTGCGAAATTTGCGTAAAGCCTAAATTCTTGCTTAAAGCTGACTCAATTGCCTTGCCTTGTGTGTCAAGAACACCTTTTTTTAGAGTGATTAAAATTCTGATTTTCATAAATTAATTTTTATTCCAAGTCTCAAAGCCACGTCTTTGTAGGCTTCAACTAAACCGCCTAAATCTCTTCTGAAGCGATCTTTGTCCAGCTTTTCTGCAGTTGAAGCATCCCACAATCTGCATCCGTCAGGACTGATCTCATCAGCTAGGATAATTTTTCCTTGCGCATCAAAACCAAATTCAATCTTAAAATCAACTAATTTGATGTTAATGTTTTTAAAAGTTTTGCATAAAATTGCATTAATTTTTAAGGCATATTCTTTGATTTGCGCCAGTTGATTTAGCGTTACAACCTGCAAAACATTGATGGCGTGATCATCGTTAATTAACGGATCTGCTAAACTATCATCTTTATAGCAAATTTCAAAAACTGGGGCCAAAAGCTCGCGGCCTTCTTCGATGCCAAGTCTTTTTGCCATTGAACCTGCAGCGATGTTTCTGATGATAACTTCAAGAGGAATTATTCTAACTTTATTAATTAACTGCTCACGATCGTTTAATCGTTTAACAAAATGCGTTGGAATGCCTTGTGCTGCAAGGTCAAGCATGATTTTTTCAGAAATGATGTTGTTTAAAACACCCTTCCCCATAATTTGCTCTTTTTTCTGACCATTAAAAGCAGTTGCATCGTCTTTGAAATATTGCACCAATTGCGTAGGATTTTCTGTGTTATATAACACTTTGGCTTTTCCTTCGTATATTTTTTCTAGTTTCATGTTTTTTTTGATTGTTAAATTATGCAATATCTCAATTAATGTGTAAAAACCCCTCACCCTAACCCTCTCCCCACTTGTGGGGAGAGCGGATAAGATTTTAATCCCACTTAGCAACTGGTGGAAGCGACATTAATATTGCTTCAACATTGCCGTTGGTCATTAAGCCAAATTTTGTGCCGCGGTCGTAAATTAGATTAAACTCAGCATAAAATCCACGTTTTCTTAATTGATGCTCGCGTTGCTCTTCAGTCCAGCTTTTATGCATGTTTTTGCGGACTAATTTTGGGAAAATTTCTAAAAAAGCCAATCCAACATTTTTGGTAAATTCAAAATCATTTGAAAAATTGCCACTGTTTAAATAGTCATAAAAAATGCCGCCAACACCACGAGGCACGCCGCGATGCTTAATAAAAAAATAGTCATCGCATTCTTTTTTGAATTTTGAGTAATAAGCAGGATCAGCCTTATCGCAAGCCGCTTTAAAAGCATTATGAAAATCTTTAGTGTCATTTTCATCTTCATACATCGGGTTTAAATCACCACCGCCGCCAAACCATTCTTTTTCTGTGCAGATAAATCTGGTGTTCATGTGAACCGCTGGAACCAACGGAGAAGCCATATGAGCCACTAAAGAAATTCCGCTAGCCCAAAATTTTCCAGATTTTTCGGCACCGGGAATTTGTCTGCGAAATTCTTCACTAAACTCACCATAAACCTTAGAAAAATTCACTCCAACTTTTTCAAAAACATTTCCCTTCATAACTGACATTTCACCGCTTCCGCCGTCTCCTGAAGCATCTGGACGATCCCAAGTTTTACGCAAAAACTTTCCTGCAGGAGCAGAATTTTGATGGCTCGAAAGATATTCCTCTTCTATTTTTTCAAATTCAGCGCAAATCTGATCGCGTAAATTTTTAAACCAATTTGAGGTAATTTGTTGTTTTTCTTGAAGATTCATAAGTAATCCATTAATTATTATTTTCTAATTTTCAATTTAACCATCTAAAAATGAATTTCAAATCTGATTTTTTAAAAGAATTCTCTGAGCGCGGTTTTCTTGCGCAATGCACTCACCTAGAAGAGCTTGACACAATAATGAGCCATGAACAAGTCACTGCTTATATTGGCTTTGACTGCACAGCCACTTCGCTTCATGCTGGAAGCTTGATTCAAATTATGATTTTGCGCTTGCTACAAAAACATGGCCACAAACCAATAGTTTTGCTGGGCGGAGGAACCACAAGAATCGGCGATCCATCAGGAAAAGACGAGGCAAGACAAGTTTTGTCTGATGCCAAAATTCAGGAGAATCTTTTTGGAATTAGAAAAAATTTAGAAAAATTTATTTCTTTTGGCGGTGGCGCAACTCAGGCAATGCTGGTGAATAACGACGATTGGCTGCGTCACTTAAATTATATCGATTTTTTAAGAGAAGTTGGCCGTCATTTTTCTGTAAATCGCATGCTCAGCTTTGACTCGGTTAAGCTTAGACTTGAGCGCGACCAGCCTTTGTCTTTCCTCGAATTTAACTATATGATTTTGCAAGCTTACGACTTTCTTGAGCTGAATAGAAAATATCAATGCAGCTTACAGCTTGGAGGGTCGGACCAATGGGGAAACATTGTTAACGGTGTAGAATTATGTCGTAGAATTTCTGCAAAAGATGTGTTTGGTTTAACCTCACCTTTACTGACAACTTCAGACGGCAAGAAAATGGGGAAAACCGCTAACGGAGCAGTTTGGCTGGATGATTCCATGCTTTCTGCTTATGATTATTTTCAATATTTTAGAAACACTAGTGATGCTGATGTAATAAAATTTTTACGCTTATTCACCGACCTAGAATTAAGTCAAATCAAGGAATTAGAAAAATTAGAAAATCAAGAAATCAATCAAGCTAAAGAAATTTTAGCTTTTGAAGCAACTAAAATTTGTCATGGAGAAAAAGCTGCAACTGATGCTTTGCAAAAAGCGCGCGAAATTTTCGTCGGAAAAAACACTGAAGCTTTTGAAGAATTTAGCTTTGAATTAAATATAAAATTAGCTGATGTTTTATTTGCTGTGAAAGCTTGCGAGTCTAAATCTGACGCTAAAAGATTGATTAAAGGAATGGCAGTAAAAATTGACGGAGAAAAAATTTCTGATGAAACTTTTTCTTTTAATCAAGCTGGAGAATTTATTGTTTCATCTGGCAAAAAGAACTTTTATAAAATTTTAATTAAATAAAAAATGTCGACAAAAATTATAGGAATTGGCAATGCGATTGTTGATGTTTTATGTAAGGTTGATGATGAATTTTTGGTCGCAAATTCACTAACTAAAGGCTCGATGTCTTTGATTGATGAAAAAACAGCTCAAAAATTGCTGAAATTAAAACCAGAAAAAATCACTTCTGGGGGCTCTGCTGGCAACACCATTGCAACTCTTGCACAACTTAAAATAGCTTGTGATTTTATTGGCAAAGTTTCTGCTGACGAACTCGGAAAAAAATATATCGAAGAAATTAGCAAAACTTCCGTAAATTTTGTTAATAAAAATTACTCAAAAAATTCAACCGCAAAATCTTTTATTTTAATCACACCAGATGCCAATCGCACAATGTGCACTTTTCTTGGATGCGCCTCAGAAATTTCTGAAAATGACATTAAGGAAGATAGTTTTAAAAATGCAGATTTTCTTTATTTAGAAGGATATCTGTGGGACAGTGAAGCAACAATTTCTGCACTAAAAAAAGCCATTAAATTAGCGAAGCAAAACAATGTTAAAATTGCTTTTTCTCTTTCAGATTTATTTTGCGTTTTGCGTCATAAAAATGATTTTTTGAACTTAATAAAAAACGATCTCGATCTTTTATTCGCAAATGAAAGCGAGGCAATTGAATTAATTGATAGTGGCAAATTTTCTGCAGATAAATTAAATGAATTTTTTTCATCAAATCCAAAATTAGTAGCTGCAATTACTAGAAGTGAGAATGGTTGCGTGATTTTTTCAAATAAAAAATATTTTGAAGTTTCTGCCAAGAAAGTTATAAATTTAGTTGACACAACTGGAGCAGGAGATGCCTTTGCTGCAGGCTTTTTATATGGCTTATGCAATAATTACAGTTTAAAAAATTCGGCAGAATATGGCAATAAATTAGCTGCAGAAATCATTCAAAAATTTGGTGCGCGATTTGAAAATAACGAATTATAAAATATGACAGTTTGGAAAAAATCAGAACTGCTGGAAGCTTTATCACAAGAGGCTTTGTGGAATAATCTAGAAGATTCAATTATCATTGATGAAGTGATAATTGACAGCAGAAAACAAGTTAAAAATGGCTTATTTATTGCCCTTCACGGTGACAATAACAACGGTCATGATTTTCTTTTGCAAGCACTTGAAAATGGCTGCAATGTTGCGATTATTCACGATCAAACTAAAGCTGTTTTTAACCAAAATTATATTCTGGTTAAAAACACCTTCGTTGCGCTTTACAAAATCGCCGAATATGCCAGAAAAAGAAGCCGCGCAAAAATAATTGCGATCACTGGAAGCGTTGGAAAAACCAGCACTAAAGAAATGTTAAAAATGGCCTTTGAAACCCAAGGAAAAACTTATGCAACAACAGGAAATTTAAATAATCACATCGGTCTGCCGCTTTCTTTGTGCAATTTTCCGCGAGACTGTAAATATGGAATTTTTGAAATGGGCATGAATCATCTTGGTGAAATTGAACCACTTTCAAAACTTGCTCGCCCACATCTTGCGATGATAACAAATGTTGGTCCAGTTCATATTGAATATTTCAAAAATGAGGAAGAAATTGCTTTGGCAAAATCTGAAATTTTTTCTGGTCTTGAAAAAAACGGTACAGCCTTGATAAATCATGATAATCGACATTTTTATTTCCTTCAAAAACGAGCTGAATTTTATGAAACAAATCCTCAAAATATCTTAAACTTTGGCCAAGAAAAAACCAGCGATTATCAAATTTTGAACTATCAAATCAGCTCTGCAGAATCTTGCCAAGTTAAAGCAAAATTAAAAAACCAATCAATAATTTCTTATAAAATATCAACTTCTCACACAGCAACAATTTTTAATTCAATCGTTGTTTTAGCTGCTCTTGACTTGCTCGGCCATGATCTTCCTCTTGGCATTTCAGCTTTAGAAAAAATAACAATTCCACAAGGTCGCGGAAAAACTTTTGAAATTACAGTTGATAATAAAAAAATTGTTATAATTGATGACAGTTATAATGCGAGCGTTCCATCAATGCACGCCGGCTTACAGCATGCAGCATTTTTAAAGAAAATTCTCAATAAAAAGCGCGTCATTGCAGCTTTAGGAGACATGTTAGAATTAGGCAAAAAATCTGTTGAATTACATAAAGAAATCGTAAAAGATTTAAAAAAGATGGATATTGATTTTGCAGTTTTAGTCGGAAGCAATATGACCGAAGTTGCAACTGATTTACCAAAAGAATTTTACCAAACATTTTCCAATTCTAACCAAGCAAGCCTAGAAATTAAAAATTTAATAGCAGATGGGGATATAATATATATCAAGGGCTCAAGAGGCATGAAGATGGAAAAAATTATTGAAAAACTATCGTGATAAATTATTTACTTTCTGAAAATATCTGGCTCAAATCTTTGGTTTGCGTGTTATTTTCATATTTTACTGGATTTTTTGGAATAAAGTTTTTTCTTGCTTATGTTAAAGGTCGAAAAATTCTGCGCCAGCCAATAAGAGAACACGGCCCAAAAGAACACATTGCAGCCAAAAAAAACACTCCAACAATGGGGGGAATTTTTATTGTTTTTTCAACGCTCGTCACTGCCGCACTTTTTTTAGACCTAAAAAATCCTTATATTTTGGTTTGCAGCCTTGTTTTTCTTGCCTTTGCAGCGATAGGTTTCACTGATGATTATCTTAAAGTTACCAAAAAAAATTCCCAAGGATTTCGTGGCAGCTTTAAGCTGATAATTCAATTTATCATCATCGGCAGCGCCTTTTTATATCTTGGTTATATAAATTCCATTCACCTTGACAGCAGCTTATTCCTGCCAATTCACCATGGCTATCTGATTTCGATGAACATTGCCTTATATGTGGTTTTTGTAACTTTCGTGGTGGTTGGAACCTCGAACGCCGTGAATTTAACCGATGGCTTGGATGGTTTAGTGTCAGTTCCAGTGGTGATCAACCTGCTTTGCTTGATTGCAATTATATTCAGCGCCTCTAATCCAGAGCTTGCACAACATAATTCTATCCCTTATATTGCTAATTCCTTTGAATTGATTTTCTTTTGTTTAAGCCTAATTGGCGCAATTTTGGCTTTTTTAACTTTCAATTTAAAACCAGCAAAAATCTTTATGGGTGATGTTGGAAGCCTTGCGATTGGCTCGGTTATTGGATTAATTGCAATCATTATCAAACAAGAATTTATCTTCTTTTTGATTTCAATTTTATTCGTGGTTGAGGCAGTTTCAGTGATTCTGCAAGTGAGTTCTTACAAAATTCGTAAAAAAAGAATCTTTTTGATGGCACCAATCCACCATCATTTTGAAAAGCTTGGCTGGTCTGAAAAGAAAGTGGTAAGAAGCTTCTGGATGGCGTCTTTAGTGTTTGCAACACTTGGAATGTCAGTGTTTTTGATTTAATTTATGAACAAAAAACCGCGAGTTTATTTATATGATTCAACCTTACGTGATGGCGCACAAACCAGCACCATCAATTTTGGCATTCGCGACAAAGTTGAAATCGCTAAAGTTATAAATAATCTTGGCGTTGACTATATTGAAGGCGGATGGCCGGGCGCTAATCACACTGACGACGAATTTTTCGCTGATCTTCCAAAACTTAACAAATCAAAATTCACCGCTTTTGGCATGACTCACAAACTGGGCATTTCAGCAGAAAATGATGCTGGACTAAATTCACTGATAAATTCAAATGTCAGCGCGGTTTGCATCGTTGGAAAAGCTTGGGATTTCCATCTTGAACATGCCTTGCACATTTCAGAAACCGAGAATTTGTCAATCATTGAAAGCTCAATAAAACACATTGTTAAAAAGCAAAAAGAAGCTTTATTTGACGCAGAACATTTTTTTGATGGCTATAAAAATAATCCAGAATTTGCACTTAATGTTGTTAAAACAGCTTATAATGCTGGGGCGAGATGGATTGTGCTTTGCGACACTAACGGCGGAACTTTGCCAAGTGAAATTTATAAAATCATTAAAGAAGTTACAAATCACATTCCTGGCGAAAATTTAGGCATTCACTGCCACAACGACACTGGCAATGCTGTTGCGAACTCTTTATCCGCCGTTGAAGCCGGAGTTAGACAAGTTCAGGGAACTATCAACGGAATTGGCGAAAGATGCGGCAATGCTAATTTAATAAGCATCATTCCAACTTTAGTTTTAAAAATGGGCTTTGATGTTGGAATTGATGATTCTCAACTTAAAAATCTGGTTAAAACTTCTAATTTTCTTGATGATTTGCTCAACAAAGAACGTGATAAATTTGCTCCTTATGTTGGCAAATATGCCTTTGCTCACAAAGGCGGATTGCATGTTTCGGCAGTTGTAAAAAACTCAAAATCTTACGAACATATCGACCCAGAACTGGTTGGCAATGAGCGCCAAATTATGGTTTCTGATCAGGCAGGACGTTCTAACATCATCAGCCGTTTGAAAGAACTCAACATCGATTTAAACGAAGAAATCAAAGTCAGCCAAGTTTCTGACTTAGTCAATAAAGTAAAAGAGCTTGAAGCAAAAGGCTATGCCTATGACGCCGCTGATGCCAGCTTTGAAATTTTGGCAAGAAAATCTTTGAGTTCAGTGCCAAATTTCTTTGAATTAATCAGCTTTCGTGTGCTTGATGAATTAAAATTTGATCGCAAAGGCAAAACCAAAGCAACCGCTGAAGCAACCATAAAAATCAAAGTTAACAATAAAATAAATCTGGCGGTTGCAGAAGGAAATGGCCCAGTTAACGCCTTAGACAAAGCATTACGCAAAGCCTTGGCAAAAAAATATCCCGCTTTAAGAAATGTTCGTTTAACTGATTATAAAGTGCGCATTTTAACCCCATCCGACGGAACACAAGCAATCACCCGCGTGCAAATTGAATCAGCTGACGAAAAAGGCAACAAATGGACCACAATCGGCGTTTCCGAAAACATCGTCGAAGCCTCATTCCGCGCCCTGCACGATAGCATTACTTATAAGTTGATGAAGGTGTTGTAAAATTTACCATTTGCGGGACTTGGTCTTAAAACCCCGTCTCACCAAGTGCCAATCGAGGTCTCCTGACTTCGACTGACCGTTCATACCCTGCATTAAACAAAGAACTGAACCTATACCAAAACATAAATCTATAGTCCCATTTTAGCTTTATATTTTTGGTAAAAATTAATATTTTTCAGAGCCTTAGTGGGTCAGTCCACAAAGGCTCTTCAAAACATCAATTTTTCCTCAAAAATCTTTCACTAAAATGGGACTATAGATTTATGTTTTGGTATAGGGAATGGGTCAGAGACCCATTCCAGCAAATGGTAAGAATAAATTATTACTAATTGGATTTATGATTTTTTGCAACCATATCGTGCAAAAATTCTGGAGCCAAATCTAAATCACTTCCCCAAGTGAGTGTGTGAGAATCTAAAGTAAAGTTTTTAAATTGTTGCTTATCTCTAAGCCTAATAAAAACACCGCAATCTGGGCTTAAAAGAAAATTTTTCAAGTCTATAATTCCACTAAGACCATCATCAAAGCTTAGAAATATTTTGTAATCATCCTGATATTTAGCCTGTTCTATATTGAATTTATGCATATTTATAGAAGTGGTTTTATTTTACTTGGATTATGTAAATTTCTGACTTTACTCCAGTTAGTGAGTAATTCTTCTTTGTTTATTAACGCCCATTCGATTACCAATAAATATATTCTCTGTGGTAGATGTCCGCTTATAATTGAAAAATCATTTATATTTATGCTTGCCTCATATTTTTCATAGGTAACATGAAAATGAGGAGGATTATGGTCCTTAAAGTACATTTTTATGATTATTCCAAGGAATCTACTTATTTCTGGCATAACTTTTTGAGTTTGTTGGTAGTGCGCCCCTTATTTTATAAGAAAAAAACCTAATCTGCAATTAAAATTTATTAATGACTCCCATGCTCGATTGGGCTGTTCCAAAAATTCCGTGTCCTCAACCCACGCTGGGCGGAATTTGCAATTCCGCCCTTAGATTCATGCTATAATTTAATCACAGTCGTTCTCTTTATCACACCTTCTTCTTCAGCCCTTCCCAATATTCCATACGCTTTTTAATGTCCCTTTCAAAACCTCTTTCATTAGGCCTGTAAATTTCCGGACGGGATTTTTTTAACAATTCTTCTGGAAAAAACTCTTGTCCAGAAAAACAGTTTGGCGCATCGTGATCATAGATATAACCTTCCGAATAGCCCTGCTCTTTCATCATTTTAGTTGGTGCATTTAAAATATTTTTTGGCGGATTAACATGAGTTGAAACACGCGCTAAATTGAGCGCTTCATCATGTGCAAGATAACTGGCGTTTGATTTTGGCGCAGTGGCCAAGTAAATTGTTGCGTGAGTTAAAACATAATCTCCTTCGGGACTTCCTAGAAAATCATAGTGATCTTTGGCCATCATAACTTGCAGTGAGGCGTTTGGGTCTGCCAAGCCAATGTCTTCAATTGAAAAACGCCACAACCTGCGCAAAATATAATAAGGATCTTCCTTCGCTTCAAGCATTCGCGCTAAATAATATAATGCCGCGTTAACATCCGAGCCGCGCAGGCTTTTGTGATAAGCGCTGATCAAATTATAATGAAAATCACCTTTTTTATCAAAGTGGACCGATCGCTTTGAAATCAAGGCTTCAAGCTGTTCTTTATTTAAAGGTTTTCCTTCTAGTAAAAAAATTTCTTCACAAGCATTAAGCAAATAACGCGCATCGCCGCAGGCCAAATTCACCAAAGCTTCTCTAGCTTCTTTTGTCAGCAATAATTTTTTATCTAAAATTTTTTCTGCCCGCTGTAAAATTTTCTCTAAATCTTTTTCTTCCAAACTTTTAAGCGTAACCACCTTACAGCGCGAAAGCAGCGCAGAGTTTAGATGAAATGACGGATTTTCAGTAGTGGTTCCAATCAACACCACAGCGCCTTCCTCAACTGCAGGCAAAAATAAATCTTGCTGTGTTTTGTTAAAATGATGAATTTCGTCAACCATCAAAACAGTTCTTCTGCTTAATAAATCTTGCTTCCTTTCAAAAATTTTTCTTATTTCCGCAACTCCAGAATTTATCGCAGAAATCACAATAAATTCTGCATCAATAACTTTTGCCAAAGCCTTAGCAATGGTGGTTTTTCCAACCCCAGAAGGCCCCCACAAAATCATTGATGGAACATTTTTTGATTTTTCAATCAAAGCTAAAACTCCATTTTCTAAAAAAAGATGATCTTGTCCAATCACTTCACTCAAAGATTGCGGCCTTAGAAGATCTGCTAGTGGTTTTGTGTTATTTTTCATAAAATAATTCTGCTTGAATACAAATTAATGCTATTATTTATTTGTTTTTAATCAAACAATCACTAGATTTTTAAACTTTATGGCACTGTCGCAAATCAAAAGACGAAAAGTTTGATTTGCGACAGTGCCTTAATGTATAAGTTGATTTTTAAGAAATATTATTATGACACTGCCCAACAAGCTTAAGGTTTTATTTGACACTCAACAGCTTGCGTCTTTTGGCGTAAAAAAAGGAACTGGAATTTTTAGAGTCACCGACGAAATTTTTAAACGCCTTGCCGCAAGAAACGACATCGAACTTTTTTGTTATCTCGACAAAAATCATGAAAATGTCATCGAATATTTAAAAATAAATTATCCTGCTTATCAAAACCATCTGGTTTTTTTACCAAATCTTGCAAAAACTGCACGCGACCGCAATTTTTTTATCAAATCCAAATCTTTATTTTACAAATTAATTTTAGCAAAAAAATATAGCAAAATAATCAAAAAATTTGATTGGTATTTTTCCCCATACAACCCAATATCTTCAATCGTTTCAGACAATATAAAAACCGCAATTTTTATTCACGATTTAATTCCAATAACTCATCCTAAATATGTCGCGCCAAAATTTAGAATTTCCTACCAAAAATTTATCGACAATTTAAAAGTAAATTTTGCATTTTTTGCTTCAAATTCCAGCCGCACTGATTTCTTAAATTATCGCAAAGATTTTTTGATTAAAAACACTGCAATAACTCCACTTGCTGCAGATCAAAAATTTCAACCAATCACTGATCAAAACACGCTAGAAGCCGTAAAAACTAAATATAAAATCACCGCAACAAAATATTTTCTTTCCGCTTCAGATTTCAGCCCAAGAAAAAATATTTTATTCACCGTAAAAAATTTTTTAAATTTTATCACAAAAAATAAAATTCAAGACACACAGCTTGTGCTTGCCGGCCCCAATCAAGAATTTGGCTTTAACAGCATCAAAAATTTTGAAGGTTTTAAAGAAAATTCTGACAAAATTATTTTTACTGGTTTTATTGATGATCATGATCTCCCTGCCCTTTACAGCGGCGCTTTAGCATTCATTTACGTGCCAATCTATGAAGGCTTCGGCCTTCCCCCTCTTGAAGCCATGCAATGCGGCACAGTAAGCATCGCTTCTAACACTTCTTCAATTCCAGAAGTAGTTGGTGATGCAGCAATATTAATCAACCCTAAAAACAACCAAGAATTAATTGAATCTTTAGAACAAATTTATAATAATCCACAGCTTAAACAACAGCTTGCCATAAAATGTTTAGACAGATCAAAAGATTTTTCTTGGGATCAAACTGTCGAAAAAATTGTTCAAACTTGGCAGAATTATTAGCTTAAAATATGAAAAAAATTCTAGTTACTGGAGGATGCGGATTTATTGGCAGTTGCTTTGTTTTGCGCCAAATCTCCCAAGGAAATTTTATAGTTAATCTTGATAAACTAACTTACGCCGCCAATCCAAAAAACCTTACATCAGTTGAGAATTCAGCAAATTATAAATTTGTTAAAGGTGACATTTGCGATCAAAATTTAATCAAAGAAATTTTAGAAAAATTTGACATTGATTTAATCGTACATTTTGCAGCAGAAAGCCATGTTGACAATTCAATTGCTAACCCCTTTGAGTTCATCAACACTAACGTTGTTGGAACTTTTTCTTTATTGAATCAGGCACTCAATTTTTACCAAAAAAATTCTAAAAAAGATTTTCGTTTCATTCACATTTCAACTGATGAAGTTTATGGCACTTTGTCTCTTGACGATTCAAAATTCACTGAAAACAACAATTATCGCCCAAACTCACCTTATTCCGCATCAAAAGCAGGCTCTGATCACTTAGCCCGCGCTTGGTTTGAAACTTATAAATTGCCAGTGATCATCACCAACTGTTCCAACAATTTTGGCGCCAGACAACATAAAGAAAAACTAATTCCAACTGTTATCAATTCTGCACTAAATGGCAAAAACATTCCAATTTATGGCAATGGCAAAAACATTCGCGACTGGATTTTCGTTGAAGATCACTGCGCTGGAATTGAACTTGCAATAAACAAAGGAAAGCTTGGCGAAAGCTATTGCTTTGGCGGCGATGCTGAAAGACAAAACATTGACATTGCAACTAAAATTTGTGAAATTTTAGACTCTTTAAAACCAAAAGCTGATGGAATTTCTTACACAAAACAAATAACTTTTGTTGTTGATCGTAAAGGCCACGACTTCCGCTATGCGATTGATTCAAGCAAAGCTAAGAAAGAGTTGGGTTTTAAGATTGAAGGAAAGTTTGAGGATAAATTAAAAGCCACTGTGGAGTGGTATTTAAATTAATTATTTATTTTATGACAATAAATATTGCGATTTTAGAAAAAGCTCTAGCAAACTTAGAAAGAAATCATGCTTTTAAGATCAATGAAAAAGATGTAGAAAAACAATTTGCCTTTGAAACAGCAACTATAAAATCTTTTGAATATAACTATGAATTAGCGCTAAAACTTATAAAACGAACTTTAGAAGATAAAATTGATGGACAAGAGGTGGAAAGCCTCAGCTTCAACGGCTTCATAAGAACTGCCGCAGAAAAAAATCTAATCTCCGATCCAACTCTGTGGTTTGACTATCGCAAAAAAAGAAACACTACTGCTCACACATATGATGAAGAAAAAGCAGATGAGATTTTTTACATGATTCCTAATTTCATCAAAGAAATAAAATTTGTTATTACTCAAATAAAAAAGCAAAATGCATCTTGAAGAAAAATATCTTAAAATGGTAAAAGAAATCTTAAAAAAGAATACTCCTGAACTAGAGGTGTGGGCTTTTGGTTCAAGAGTAACTGGTGGCAATCGTTTAAAAAAATTCTCTGATCTTGACCTTGCTTTAAAAACTAAAAATGGTGAGAAAATTGACTCAAATATCATGTCACAATTACGTGATGAATTTGATGAATCAGAATTACCAATAAAAATCGACATTCTTGACCTAAACAGCGTTAGCGAAGAATTCGCAAAAATCATTAAAGAAAATTACAAAATCATACAATGAAAGGAATAATTCTTGCCGGAGGTTCTGGCACAAGGCTTGCGCCACTTACCAACATCATCAGCAAACAGCTTTTGCCAGTTTATGACAAACCAATGATTTGCTATCCACTTGCAACTTTGATGAATTTTGGCATCAAAGAAATTTTAATTATTTCAACGCCGCAAGACACCCCTAACATTGAAAAATTTTTAGGAAATGGCTCAGAATATGGCCTTAGCATTTCTTATGCAGTTCAAAATGAACCAAAAGGAATTGCCGAAGCTTTTTTAATTGGTGAAAAATTCATTGGTGACAAAAATGTTTGCCTAATTTTAGGCGACAATATTTTTTACGGTTCCGAAATCAGTGGCGAATATTTAAAAGATAAAATCGAAAAATTAGAATCCGACCAAACTGGCGCTTTTGTTTTCGCTTATCACGTCTCCGACCCTGAAAGATATGGCGTGGTTGAGCTGGACGAAAAAAGCGAAAAAGCAATTTCAATTGAAGAAAAACCCAAAAACCCAAAATCAAATTTGGCCGTTACAGGATTATATTTTTACAATAACCAAGTCATCAACATCACCAAATCAATAAAACCCTCAGCGCGCGGCGAACTTGAAATCACTGATGTCAACAATGCTTACTTACAAAAAGGCCAACTCGGCGTAATCAAACTAAAACGCGGCTTCGCCTGGCTCGACGCCGGAACCCCAGATTCTCTGCTTGAATCTTCGCAATTCATTCACACCATTGAAAAAAGACAAGGGTTAAAAGTGGCCTGCATTGAGGAAATGGCATATAACAAACATTTTATTAATAAAGAGCAGTTGCAAAAACTGATTGAGAAATATAAGAAAACCTCACCTTATAGGGTTTATTTGGAAAGTATTATTTAGATTCGTGTTTTTTGAAAAAGTTGGGCATAATTTTCATTCTCTTTAAACGCTTTTTTGAATAGTTATCTAACCAACTATAATCAAAATTGTTTGGAATAGTTACGGTTTGTAATAATTCATCACGTGATGCAGCGATATCAGCTCGAATCCATACAAACTTCATTATTGAAGTACTAAGATATTTTTTTTGCAGCAAATTCTCAAAACAGCCAAGATAAGTGGAAGAATCATAGCCCCATATGTTTGATTCATCATAATAAATGATTTTTGGCAACCTTTCTTCTAGTTGACTACAGGCATCTATTTTTACTCCTAACACTGGTTTTTCAAAATAATCATTTATTGAAGGAAAAAGGTAAAATACACCTGATGCTGGTAAGCGATTTATTAGAATATAAAAATTCAAGTTAAAAGGAAATTGTTGTACTCTTTCGTGTTCTGAAACTATTGTTTGCAGCAGCTTAACTTCTGCGTTTGTGGATTCTTTAGTTATGCCAGACATTTTGTAATATTTGACTGGTGAAGCTTCATATAAATAAGTCTTGATGCTAAATTGGGCAATAGCAAAGCTAATGAATAATATTGATATTGCAGTGATAACAAAAATTGCAAGCGGATCTTTCCAATTGTTAATTTTTTCTAAAATAAAGCAAGTGACTAAGGATATAAAACCAAGCGCAACTATTACCAAAGTATTCATACGAAAGTTATCATCAGCACGAGGATCAGAAAAAATAATTCCAAAAATTAGTATAATAAAATAAGCAATCAAAATTTTGGAAATAGGTTTGTTTTTTTCTTTTAGTGATAGAATCAGGAAAAATGCAAAAATACTTACTGATGATGATATTATATAGGATAGCCAAGAGGTTGGTGCTACTGGTTTGATAAAATAGCCAATGATTGGCGGTATAAAATATAAAATATCTAATGGCTTGTAATTAGAAATTTTCGAATAATAAACTTGGTTATAATAAAAGTGGTATGCCAAATAACCTTTGAAATCGCCAAAAAAATATAAATAAATACTGACATTTAAAATTGCAAAAAAAATACCAAGAATAACATAACGAAGCACATCTTTATTTTCATCTTTTATAAAAGCGCTAACTATACAAATAAGCATTAAGAAACTGCAGGAAATTACAAAGGAATAAGCACTAAAGAATGCTAATGCTAAGCATAAGCCTCCTAAAAAAGAGCATATGCGTGGAATTTGACTCCCAACTATTAAAGGAATAATTACTAGAGATAAAGCACATAATAAAAAGTGACCGGCATAAATTTGATACATACCCAACATTAACCCATATATTGTTTGCATAGATGCTATTCCTAAGGCAAACAAACTTGCGGCAAATAGTCGAAAATTGACTTGTTTAATAGCAGGAGAAAAGATGATTGCTCCAATAGAGAAAAGCGGAAATAGCATAGGTATGAAACGATAAGCTTCTACACTATTTATCCCACCAGATATCCAATAAAAAAACTGCGCAATCATATATGATAAAGGTCCATGATGAGCAAACATATCCTTATAAATTCTCATACCATCGGCTATCATCATTGCACCTACTAGTTTTTCAGTCTCATCATTAAAGTCAGGTGCACTACGTAAGCAATTAGCAAGAAATCCATAAAGCCCTATAGATAAGATAAAAAAAGCTAAAGGGAAATATTTTTTGAATTGCGATTGGGTAATTTTGTCTGTCGCAAAATAAGATATCATATTAAAAAAGTATGTGGAAATTTAGAGTATTAGTCGATTTGGTATATACCCAATTTTTGCGATTATTATTCTTACATATTTTATTGCAAGAAAGTTTTTAATTGTATCACAAATAAAAATGCAGCAGTACATTTTTTTAGTTACACCAAGCTTAATAATGACTAAGACAATGATTATTTTCCAAATCATAATGGTGACGATAATTGGTTCCTTGATTACCTTTAATATAGTGATCTTCGATATTTAAAAATTCTGCTATTTTGTTAAAGATTTTTTGCATCCTCAAACCTTTGTTAGTGAGTTTTGCTGTTCCATTTTCAATTATGACATTTCCAGTTGCCAATTGTTCATTAATACGTCTACAGGTAGTTGAATAATTATCAACATAACCCTTTAGAAAAGCGTTATTTAGATCTTTAATTTGCATTTGTTGATTGCTAAGACTGCCAATAATTTGAATGGAAATTGAACGGTCTAAGATAACAGGAACTGTTGTGTGAAATGAATAAGCTAAAATTGTTGCCAAACATAAAGCGGGAAAATTGGCAGGAAAATCATTTTGTATACAAAACAAGGTAATGGTCAATAATCCAAAAATAGTTAATATTATCACTATTCCTTTGTAATATAGCAAAGTACCACCACCAAAATAATGCAGAGATACTGCATAAAAAAAGAAAGTTATCAGCGCAAAGAAAATTGATTTTAACGCGAAAAAGCCAACAAATTTTAAATTATTTTTCATGAATTTTTAACCTTTAATTGAGTAATAAAATAATCTATATTTCGCTCTACCAAAGCCATTATTGTAGCTTGTGGATTAGTGCCTGGTGCAGAAGGAATAATGCTAGCGTCACAAATCGTCACATTACTTAATTGTTTTAAGCGTCCAAATGAATCAACTGGACAAAAATCTTTTTCTCCCATTGGCAATGAAGAAAAAGCATGAATAGTCATAAGATTTAAATTTTTTCTGTTGGTAATTTTTATTTTTTGATATGAGGATAATCCTTCGTCACCAAAAACCGAAGAATAAATATATTTTGCTTTAGCAGCAAACATCACTCTAATCAATTTATCCAAAGCGCTTTCCAACATTCCATAGTCTCTTTCTGTTAATTTAATAGTAATCAATGGATCTGGTAAAAATGGTAATTTAAAAATTTGTGCTTTTCCTTCTGATCTAATCATAGCATAATAAATCCCACAATAATCACTTAAAGGAAACATCCAACTACGCTTTTGCCAATTTTCACTTAAAAACATTCCCCAAAAACCTTTAGTAAAAACCGAGCCTCCAATACGAATGTCTGGTGCAAATTCAGTAATTGCGCTGCCAGGAACTAAGGCTGGACTTTCATTAATTTTATTTTCAAACAAAGCTCCCACCTTCAATGTTGGATGAAATTGCAATGTTTTTCCTACTGATTTTTTGATACCACTTTTAAGTAATAAAAACGGACTATAAATGGCTCCTGCAGCAAGAAATAAATAATCAAACTTTATATTAATAGGATATTTTCCAAGAGATAAAGCTTCTATTTCATATGCTTTACCATTTTTATATCTGATTTTTTGTGCTTTAACATTGGAAAAAAGTTGTAAACCTTTTTTTAACAAATCATCTAATAAAATTTTACTGACAGAGTTTTTATTACCATCTTTATCATAAGCTATTTCTAGGTTCTCTACCTTCCAACCCAATTCTCTTCCTGCATCAAATAATATTTTCGAGCTTGGATGAGAAGTTGATTGGATTGGAGAAATTGTAGAAAATACTTTTTCATAATAACAGTTTAATATTTCTGGCGAAAATTTTTTTATGTCATTATTTTTTACCCATTCATTAATAACTTGCATTGTAACCTTCTGCATTATGCCGCTATTGATTTCAGCACCACCACCAACTGCTTTTCCTTCAGCATATAAAACTGAAGTTTTGCCAAAACCAGTAGTAATTCCTCCATTACGCCAAAGACTGCTTATTTTTTGGTAATTCTTAAATTTTTGACTTTCAGAGGTTTTAATAAAATCACCCTCCTCAATTATCATAACTTCAAAACCCGCTTCAATTAATCTTTTGGCTGCAGTCAACCCTCCTGGCCCACTTCCAATAATTAAGCAAGAACAATCCAGATTCTTTTTTTGATTAATTTTAAGTGAGTTATTCATAATAAATTATTATCACAGATATAAATTAAACTCATAGAACGAATGAAGCTGATAAACATCCTGCTAGTTTTGCAAATTCTTTCAAAGAACATAATGAAACTTATCTGTTGATATTTTGAATTATAACAAAAAAACGGACGACCTAAACCATAAAACACACTTAAAAGAAAAAATAAAATTGCCACAACAATTAAACCCAACTTGATGTGAAATGGAGAATTTTTAACTTGTAATGCGATGAAATCGCTACATGCTTTCGGATAGATAATTGACTTATCATAACATATCGTTTCAGCAATTGACTCCATCAATTTTTTTATCATCATCTAGAATATTTTGGAAAATAATTTAAGAACCTTTTGTTTAACTGGCTTGCGGTGCAATGAAGCTATATCTTTGTTATTTAGTATTTCTTCGCGATTAGCAATATACCATTGATAAGATTCTAGAAACATTTGGTTGTTAGAATATTTTGGTGCAAAACCTAATTCTTTTTTAGCTTTGGAAATGTCAAAATACATTGATCTACCATACATCAAAGAATGATAAGGCCCAAGAGGAGAAATGCCAATTATACTGGTTAAATTCATCGTAATTTCAGCAACCTTAAGTGGAATTGATTTTATTTTGCTTTTACTGCCAGTGTCATTGATTAGAAATTGCAAAACTTCACTCATACTGCCAAACTCACTTGCTCCGATATTAAATTTTGCACTTCCAGCCTTTTCAGCAGCTAAAATACAGGCATCAGCTAAATCATCAGCATGAACAAATTGATAGATATTTTTTCCACCATCTAAAACTGGAATATTTGCACCACTATAAATCCACTCAAACAATATCGAAAAAATTCCCAAACGACCATTTCCCATTATAGTTCTTGGTCGAATAATCGAAATATCTAAACCTTTATTGATATATTTTTCGCAAATCAATTCTGCTTCATATTTCGCCTTACCATAATCTTCCATTGGATGAGGCAAATCACTTTCTAACACTGGATTGCGTTCTGGCACACCATAAACTGCGCTGGAAGAAGTATAGATTATTTTCTTCACTTTGTTAATTTCACAGGCTTTAAGTAAATTTTCTGTACCGTCTCTATTTACCTTCCAGAAAAATTTTTTATCCTTAGCTATAGGAACCTGTGCTACATTATGATGAACTATATCAAAACTAAAATCAATTTTTTTTGCCAAATTTTCATCATTGATATCACATTTAATAAAAAACAAATTTGGGTCACAGATAGATGGTTCGTTTAAGTCTAGAACATAAACTATATCTCCCATCTGCAAATGTTTCCTTACGATTGTTTCACCAAAATAACCGCTTCCTCCAGTTACTAAAATTTTTTTTGCCATCTTATCCTAAATTTTAATTTTATTTTCAAAGCACCATTTAATACTTTCTTTCATACCACTATATAATTCAAACTCTGCTTTATATCCCAACTCATTTTCAGCTTTTTTTATCGAGCAAAAAATATTTTTGTTCATTTCAGACAAAACATGAATTTTTTGTTGATACATTCCAAATGTTTGTAAAGTTTTATCAATAACAAATGCCAATTCAGAAATCAAGGATGGTAGCCTAATAGAAGCTTTTTTACATTTTATACCAAACTCATTTTCCATAACTTTACGTGTTGTTTCAATAATTTCATTCATTGGATAAGCTTTACTATCAGCAATCCAATAAGTCTGTCCATCAGATTTATTACTTAACGCTGCCAAAATCAAACCCTGAGACAAATTTTCAGTATAAACCATTGATCTTTTATTTTCTCCATCTCCAATAATTGGGAATGTTCCGTTCTTTATCATGTGAAATAGTGTTGTCTGACGTAATGGCTGATGAGGTCCATAGAACCATGGAGCACGAATTACCACTACTTTTGGATTTTCATAATGTGAAGTAAAATTTTGTGCAAATTTTTCGGTTAAGAATTTCGATTCACCATATTTCATGTAAGGATTGAAAGCGGATTCTTCTGTAAAAACATCTTCATCTGCATTTGATTTATTGCAACCAACTGCTGAGTTTGAAGACATTAACACTACTTTTTCAACTTCAACTTGCTGCGCAATCTGCAATATGTGTTTGCTACCCAAATAGTTAACATCAAAAAAATCACTGATTCTATACCTAGGATGAATAACTCCACATAAATGAATGATTATAGAATTTTTTGCATTTTTTAAAAAATCTTTTACGGATTGAATATCTCGGATATCACCTTTATAAACTTTAACTCCAAGGTTGCTTAAAAAATATGAATCCTCATCTGGAAGACAAAAAGTTATAATGTTTTGTGATTTCACTGGTAAAGCAAATTTACCATTCAGAAGATTCTTCACCAAACTTCTTCCCAACCAACCGCATGCACCAGTTATAAAAAATTTTTTATCCAATATATTGTTATTTTCCATCATATATTAATAATCGTATCAGGTATTAAGATTCTTTTTAAATTATGAATTACACAATAATATTTACTAGTGTTTTTTTGAACGCTATTGCCCAAGTTTGTCTAAAGAAAGGGATGATAATTATCGGAAAATTTAATCTTCTTGAAGTCGATTATATCAACTTGGGATTTAACATAATCAAAAATCCATTTTTGCTTTTAGGATTTTTATGTTATGGTCTGAGTATAGTTATTTGGATGTTTGCCCTTTCAAGGGTTGAAGTTAGTTTTGCTTATCCATTTCTTTCAATTGGTTATATTTTAGTAATGATTTTTGGTTACTATTTTTTTAACGAGATCATCAATTTATGGAAAATTTTTGGAGTATCTTTTATTCTTGCTGGAGTTTTAATGATTGCCAAAGGAAGTACTAGTTAACCTAATATTAAGCAAACAATAAGACTTATGCCCCATAAAATAATATTGAGCAAAAAAACTATATCTTTGTAAATTATGATACCTGAATCTCCAATATCTGTTGTATTCAAATGCAACGCCTGAAGATAACGGAATATCCCAAAAATTACAAAAATATTAGTTATAGTAAATCCATAATTTCCTGACTGATTAAACATTTCGTTAGTATACATTATATAACAAGCAATTGCTAAAGCTGCTGAAATAGAAATAAACTTATCTAACATAGTAAAATTATAACCTTTTAGTGATTTTCTAACATAGCCTTCAGTCGAAAAATCTTTTCGACGCTTTGCAAATGCTAAGAATAGGCAAATTGTGAACGTTAACAAAATAATCCACTTTGAGATTGGAGTATTGCAACAAAATATACCAAAAAAAACTCGCAATACAAAACCTATCGCGATAGTAAAGGTATCAAAAATTGCGTAATGTTTTGCATATATGGTATATATAATACTATTAATGCAGTACAGACTAATCACCAATAATGCCTTACTGTTGAAATATACAATTGTAAGTGAGTAAGAGATAATTAAAAATATTAAACAAATAATAATTGCAAAACTCACAGAAACTTTTCCTTGAACCAGAGGTCGATTTTTCTTTTTAGGATGTAGTTTATCTTCTGAACGATCCATTAAGTCATTAATAATATAGATCACACTTGAAACCAGACAAAAACAAAGTATGGCAATAAAGAGACGTGAATAATTTTCTTTGGTGATTTCTAAAAATTTTAAAGACAATATAAATGGAATAGCAACAAAGGTATTTTTAATCCATTGTTTAACTCTTACTAATTTTACAATTGACCTAAAATCATTCATACTTTTTATAAAAAGATTGATTGGAATTTTCTAAAATTTCCTTGTCACCTCTTGAATCTCCAAAGACAATGGT
>CAZOKU010000021.1:0-23228 GCA_964580715.1 uncultured Rhizobium sp.
GGCAAAAGATCTGCAATTTTTTGCTCTTTATGAATGTCAAAAAGCAATCTTTCAAAATTGCTTGCGGCTTGAATGTTCATGCTTGGAGAAATGGTTTCGCAAAGATTTTCTCTGCTATAATCATTATTTCTTATAAAACGTTGTAAGATGTCATTTGAATTGGTTGCGATCACTAGCTTGGAAATTGCTAGTCCCATTTTTTTTGCCAAAAATCCAGCATAAATATCGCCGAAATTGCCAGTTGGAACCGCAAAAACCAAATGACGCTTTTCATCAGCGCCAAGCCTTGATCCAGCGTAAAAATAATAAACGATTTGTGCCATAATACGGGCGAAATTTATGGAATTTACGGCGACCATTTTTCGGCCATTTAAAAATTTTTGATCGGCAAACATTTGTTTAACCATTTTTTGGCAATCATCAAAATTTCCTTTTAGGGCAATGTTAAAAACATTCTCAGAAAGAATCGTGGTCATTTGACGGCGCTGCACTTCAGAAACTTTTTCGTGTGGATGTAAAATAAAAATTTTAACATTTTTGCAATTCATACAACCTTGAATTGCTGCAGACCCTGTGTCGCCAGAAGTGGCGCCAATTATGGTGATTTCTTCATTTCGTCTTTGTAAAAAATAGTCTAGAATGTTGCCTAAGAATTGCAGGGCAAAATCTTTAAATGCCAGAGTTGGCCCGTGAAATAATTCTAAGAGAAATTCATTGGAGCCAAGCTGCGTTAAAGGCGCAATTGCTGGATGCGAGAAGTTTTTGTAGGAGTCTTTGATAATTTTTTTATAGGCTTCTAAAGGAATCGCAGAATCAACAAAATGGCGGGTGACTTCAAAAAAAACTTCTTCAAAAGTCATTTTACGCATTTTGGCGATTTCAAGGTCATTAAATTTTGGTAAAAATTCTGGCACATACAATCCGCCATCAACGGCCAAGCCTTGCATAACCACTTCTTCAAAAGAAAGCGATGGAGCTGAAAGTCTACTTGAAATAAATTTCATTGATAAAAGTTTGATTTTTTTTATATATAGTTTTTATATTGATTTCTTTTAGATTAAAAATACCAACAAGTCAATGTTACTAAAACAGCACGAAACACAGGATAATGACAAGCCAGACTATCTATACCGCAGCGGTGTTGGTGCGATTTTGCTTAATCGTGATAAAAAAATTTTCGTTGGAAAAAGAATCGACAATAATTCTGACGCTTGGCAAATGCCGCAGGGCGGCGTGGATGCTGGTGAAAATGAAGATTTGGCACTTTTTCGTGAATTAAAAGAAGAAATTGGGGTTTCGAGTAAAAATTTGGTAATCACCAATAAAAGTCGTGGTTACTATTATTACAACTTGCCATATAAATTGCAGAAAAAATTCTGGGGTGGAAAATTTCTTGGACAAAAGCAAAGGTGGTATGTTGTGAATTTTGTGGGCGCTGATAACGAAATTAATGTTTGTACAGAAAATCCAGAATTTTCAGAGTGGAAATGGATTGAAAAAGAGAAAATTATTGATGCAATTGTCGCTTTCAAGCGTAAAATGTATGAGGATTTGCTTAAAGAATTTGCGGAATATTTATGAATGAAATTGCTTTTTATCAAGCTGACGAAACAATAGTAAAATCACTTGCACCTTTGTTAATCAAGGTTTTGGAAGAGAAAAAGAAAGTGTTAATTTTTTGTCCTAACCCAAATCAAATGAAAGAAATCGATGATTCTTTATGGAGCTATGGGCGCAGTAAATTCATTCCGCATATAACTTTTTTGGATAAAGATTTTGAAATTTTAAGACAACCAGTTTTTATCACAAATAAAGAAGAAAATGCCAACGAAGCGCAATATTTGGTGTTTTTAGAAGAGCCTTCAACTTCTTTTGTTTCTGGTTTTGAAAGGGCGTTTTATTTTTATTTAGAAGGTGAGTTTGAGAGGGCGAAAAATCTTGCCAAAAAATTAAAACCAAAAAATTCTTATAAGAAGGAAGATGGTAAATGGGTAAAACTGGCGCTTTAGCTGGTTGTTTTAGCTTCTGATATTTTCGATCTCGTCTGCACTTGGAACAATTGCTTTGATTTTCTTGTCTATAATTTCTTCGGCAATTTTATATTCAGAAATGCCGATAGGCTTCATCATATAGCGTACAGAATGTTTGCTGATTTCTTTGTTGTTTTTTGTGCAAAGAATTATGCCAATGGTGTTTTGATCATGTTTTTTCTTTAGTTTTTCATCGATTACGGAAAGATAAAAGCCCAGTTTTCCTGCGTATTCTGGTTTAAATTCACCGGTTTTAAGTTCGATTGCCACAAAGCAAGAAAGTTCAACATTATAAAATAGCAGGTCAATATAAAAATCTTGGCCACCAACTTCTAGATGATATTGTTTGCCGATGAAGGCAAAGCCTTTACCAAGCTCGAGTAAAAATTTTACAATGTTATCTATTAGGTGGTCTTCTAATTGCCGTTCTTTTAAGTCGGAGGCTCTTAAAAACTCGAAATTATATTCATCTTTAAGAAGTTCTGTTGCTAAATCTGATTGAGGATTTGGTAAGGTTAGATTGAAATTATGAGTTTTTTCTAAAGTGGTTTGTCTTTTATAGAGATTGCTTTTGATTTGATGCATTAAAACATTGCGAGACCAGCCGTTTTTGAGGGTTTCTTTGGCATACCAGAGGCTTTGTTTATCATCTTTGACTGAGTCTATAATTTCTCTATTATGACCCCAGGGGATATTAAAAAAAGGTAATTCTTCTAATTTGCCCGCAGGTTGTGGGCAAATTGTTATGCAGAATTTAGCAAATCTCTGCATATATCTGACATTGGAAGAGGATAAACCTGTCATATCTGGAAATTCAGCAGATAAATCATTCGATATTCTTTGGGTTATTTTACTTCCCCAACCTTCTTCTTCCTGTTTTTTTAAAATTGCTAAACCAATTCTGAAATAGAGCAATATCATCTCACGATTTACAGCAAGGTGAGCCTTGATTTGGGCGGATTTTATTTGCTTTTTTAAATCAGTTATAAAAGCGGCATAGGTTTTATCTAGGGCTTGTTTCATGGTGTTAAAGATTGGTTTTAAACGCCAGTTCGGGATAAAAATGTGTCAAAACCAAGTATTGCAAAGAGCTGGCTTAGAATTTTTAATTTAAAAAACTTGAGCTTATGCAAATAAGTGAGTTTTTTAAATTAAAAATTCTAAGCCAGATCGAAGGAAGACGACGGTTTTCACACATTTTGGTTTAAAACAATTACTTTTTTATCCCGAATTGGCGTTTTAAGTAACTAAATTAAAGGATAATATCAAAATCTAAATTTGATAGTTTTTTATTACCTTGCAACAAAAACCGCAGAAGCTTTTTTTTGCATTTCTCCTGTAGAATCTTGAACGAGAAAGTTAATAATTCCGCGATCTTCAGGATTTTTTTCAACCAACTCTTTTGGTATGATAGTGTAAATTTTGAAAGATCCAACATCGTCGGGCGCAACTTCAATGTGTTCTAAGTCAGCGGCGCCAAAATCTTGTAGCTTTAATTCTAAGTTTTCTGGTGAAATTATTTTTACAGAAAAACTTTTTTTGGCGTGGGTTTTATTCATAATTTTTATTAAATAACCATTCCTCACATCGCCATTTGAAAGGGTTACAAACATTGGATTACGGTCGGGAATTATAGCGACTTCCAGTGATGATTTTAACAGCAAACTGCGCAGCATTAAAAAAGATACGGCGATTAAAATTGCGCTGTAAAGGAAAGTGCGCGGTTTAAGAAGCTTGAATTTTTTTTCAGGCACAGGATTTGCCAGATGTTCTAGAGTGTCATACCTAATCAAGCCTTTGGGTAAACCAATTTTTTCCATAACATTATCACAAGCATCAACGCATAAACCACAGGCAATGCATTCAAGCTGTAGGCCGTTTCTGATATCAATTCCAGTTGGGCAAACCACAACACATTGTTTGCAATCAATGCAATGGCCGCGGTTAGAAAAATCTGTGCCATGGCCCATTTTGCCCCTAGGCTCGCCGCGTTTTTCATCATAAGTGATAATCAGAGTGTTTTTGTCAAACATCGCCGATTGAAATCGCGAGTAAGGACACATGAAGGTGCAAACATGTTCACGAGCAAATCCTGCCATGATGTAAGTCATGCCAGCGATGCCAAGAATCCAGCCTAAGGATGTGGCAGAAATTTTTCCTAGAACAAGGTTTTTACTTAACAAAATCGCATCATTAAAATAATTCACAAAAGCATAGCCAGTAAGGATGGAAACAATAATCCAGCTGATATGAGTTAAAGATTTTTTGTAAAATTTTGAAAAATTATTTTTTCGATCAAGCAAAATGCGCTGGTTGCGATCCCCTTGAAACAGGCGTTCTAAGGCAATAAAAATGTCAGTCCAAACAGTTTGAAAACAGGCATAGCCACACCAAATTCGGCCAAAAAGAGAGGTGATAAAAAATAAAGTTATTGCTGCAATAATTAAAATTCCCATCAAATAATAAACTTCCTGTGGCCAAATTTCGATTGAGAAAAAATAGGCTTTGCTGTTTGGTAAATCGATTAATATCGCCTGATTTGGCGCATTTTCTCCGCGATTAAAACGCAAAAAAGGAAAAAATAAGTATATGCTTAAAAAGATGCTGTTTAAAATCCACTTGAGTCTGCGAAATCGTCCCTTAACATTTTGCGGATAAAGTCGTTTTTTTGCTTCAAAATATTCTTCAAAAAATTGCATAAATATGAATCAAATTGCATTGAAAATGCTGATCGGAGATCGCGCTAAATATTTAGGGCTGATTTTTGGCATTATGTTTGCAACATTTTTAATGTCACAACAAGTTTCATTGTTTATTGGAATTATGGCAAGAACATTTGCAATAATAAGCGACACTAAAGAATCTGACATTTGGGTGATGGACAAAAAAGTGCAATATATCGACGGCATTGAGCCGCTTCCAGACATTGCTTTGGCTAAAGTGCGCGGAATTGATGGTGTGAAATGGGCAGTGCCGCTTTTTAAAGGATCTTTGGTGATTAAAGTTAATGGCAATTTGCAATTGGTAACTTTGGTTGGTTTGGATGATTCGTCCTTAATTGGCGCGCCACGAAAGATGATTATGGGAAAAGTTGAAGATTTAAAAATAAAAAATGCCATAATTGTTGATCGTCTGGGCTATGATTATATATGGCCAGGCGAGCCTTTGAAAATTGGGCGCGAATTTGAAGCAAATGATCAAAGAATGATTTTAGTTGGAATTTGTGATTCAACTCCAGGGTTTTCTTCGCCAATTTTGATGTATTCAAAATATTCTGAAGCCGTGAATTACAGCGCTCCAGCTCGCAATAAAATGTCTTTCGTAATTGCCAGATCAGCGGAAAATTTAAATAAAGTGGTGGAAAAAATTAAAGATAACAGCAATTTTAAAGCATTGTCCGCTGAAGAATTTCGCAAAGAAACGGAAAAATATTATTTAACTCACACCGGAATTGCGATTAATTTTGGCATAACAGTTTTGCTTGGTTTTGTGATTGGCATGGTGATTGCTGGTCAAACTTTTTATATTTTTGTGGTAGAAAATTTAAAACAATTTGCGGCGCTAAAAGCAATTGGCGTGAGCAATTTACAAATTCTTAAAATGGTTTTAACGCAAGCTGCAACTGTTGGATCAATTGGATATGCCTTGGGAATTGGCCTAACTTCAATATTTTTCAACAATGTTTCAGGAAGCGACAGTGTGTTTAAAGGATTTTTCTTACCCGCAGAAGTTATGGTCGGGGTTGCTGTAGCTGTGGTTTTGATTATGATTATCGCCAGCTTTATCAGCATTAGAAAAGTTTTTGTAGTCGATCCAGCAATTGTTTTTAGAGGATAAATTTCATGAAAACTTTGGTTGAAACACAAAACATTTCAAAAGATTTTTCAGTTGGCGGACAAAAAAATCGCGTGCTTTTTGATATTAACCTCAAAATAAATTCTGGCGAATTGACCATGCTGGTAGGGCCTTCAGGATGCGGCAAAACCACTTTACTTTCAGTTATTGGCGGAATTTTAAGTCCTTCAGAAGGAAAAGTGTTTGTTAATAACACAGAATTAACCAAACTTTCAGATAAACAAAAAGTTGATTTTAGACGTAAAAATATTGGCTTTATATTTCAGCAATATAATTTACTTCCAGCATTAACTGCTGTTGAAAATGCAGCAATTCCTTTGATTGCTTCAGGAGTGAAGCTGGTTGATGCTTGCAAAAAATCAGCAAAAATTTTATCAGAAATTGGCATGGAAAATCATTTGGAAAAATTACCAAATCAACTTTCGGGCGGACAGCAACAGCGCGTTGCAATTGCAAGGGCATTAGTTCACGAGCCGTTGCTGGTGGTTTGTGATGAACCCACAGCAGCACTTGACGCAGCATCTGGTTTAAAAGTTATGGAAATTTTACAAAATCATGCGATCAAGAATGATCGTGGAGTTATCGTGGTAACACATGATGATAGAATTTTTAAATTTGCCAATCGAGTTATAAAAATGGAAGATGGAAAAATAATTAATTGAGCCAATGTTTAAATTTAATTTTCCACGACATTTTATTCTAAAAACAATCATGCCACTTCTTGCGGGCGTGATGTTTTTATTTGCGGTTTTCGGCTTGTCAAAAATTCCTAAAAAGGAAGCGATAGAACCAGTTAACCCAGTTTCAATTTCTCCTTTCGCCCACAGCGTTTCAGGGCTTGGTGCAACTGAGCCAAGAAGCGAAATTATTAATATTGGCACAAATTTTTCAGGAATAGTAACCAAAGTTTATGTTAAAGCAGGCGATGAAATTGAGCCAGAACAGCCGCTTTTCACCATTGACGATCGTGAAGCAGAAGCAAATTTTTATCTAAAAACCGCACAATATAAAGCGGCAAGCATTGATGCTGAAGATAAAATTCAAGAATTTGAGCGCTATAAAAAAATCGCCGATCAACGTGCATATAGCGCCGATGAGTTTAACAAGAAAAAATTTGCAGCAGAAATTTTTACTCAAAAAGCTGAGCAAGCCAAAGCAGACATGGAAGTGGCGCGAGTTGTGAAAGATAAATTAACCATCAAATCACCAATCGATGGCGAAGTTTTAAAAGTTGACATCAGGGCAGGGGAGTTCGCTCAAGCTGGCATTGTTTCCAAGCCATTGATGATGATTGGCGATCTTTCAATCATGCATGTTAGAGTTGAATTTGATGAAAGCGATGTCAACAGAATCAAGCCAGAAAACCCAGCATTTGGTTTGCTTAGAGGACGTTCTGACATAAAAATTCCGCTAAAATTTGTTAGATTCGAGCCATATGTAGTGCCGAAAGTGTCTTTAAGCGGCGGCAATGCTGAAAAAATTGATACCAGAGTTTTGCAAGCAATTTACAGTTTTGAAAATTCTTTTGAGCCAAAAATTTTGGTGGGGCAACAAATTGACGTTTATGTTGAGGAAAAGTAAAAATAAATTTTTTCCAATCATAATTTTATTTTTAGCCGCTTGCGCCAATTTGCCCATGGTTGGTGAAAATTATAAAGCTCCAGAAATAACATTAAAAAACTCTTGGATAAATCAAAAAATTTCAGAAAATAAAGAAGGCTTTGTCGCTAGTGAAATTAGCTGGTGGAAAAATTTTAATGATCCAATTTTAGAGCAAATTGTTGTAATTGCTTTAGAAAATAACTATAGCTATCAAACCGCTCAAAGCAAAGTTTTTGAGGCCCGCGCTAATGTTGATTTGAAAAATTCAGATCTTTTGCCAAAAGCTTCAGCTTCTTTAAATCCTTCAAGAAGAAACAATTTTTTTAACCCAATAAATCCCGCCAATCGTCCAATTATCAACTTTTTTACAGCTGGTTTTGATGCAAGTTGGGAAATAGATTTGTTCGGCGGAAACCGTCGGGCAAAGCGTGCGGCAAAAAATTTAGCCGAAGCTTCTAATGAGGCAAAAAACTATTTGGCAATTTCCTTGATTGCCGAAATAGTGCGAAGTTATTCTAACTTGAGGCTCGCGCAAAACAAATTAATGTTGCAAAAAGAAATCAGCAATTTTTATCAAGAAATTTTTGAGATTAGTCAAAAAAAAGCAAAATCTGGTTTAATTGGAGTTATTGATTTAAACAATATCAAAATTGAAATGCTCAATAATCAGCAAGAGCTCTCAATTGCTGAAGCTGAGGCGGAAATTGCGCTTTACAGCCTTGAATTATTGCTTGGAAAAGGCCCTAAAGAAATGGAAGAATTATTGAAAAAAAACGCGAAAGTGCCATTAATTAAACAAGAAATTATTGCCGCAACGCCATTTGACGTGGTGCGCAATCGTCCAGACGTAAAACAAGCAGAACGAGAACTAGCCGCAAGCGTTGAATTAAAAGGTTTTGCCTTGGCTCAAGTTTTTCCTAAAATTTCTCTGAATGGCTTTTTAGGCTTTGTTGGCCCAAAACAACAAAATTTATTCACAAAGCAGGGGCAATCTTTTTCAATTGGCAACACGATCACCATGCCAGTTTTAAATTTTGGCGGTTTAAGCTCGCAAATCAAGGCTTCAGAGCAAAGAAAGCAACAAGCTTTGTTAAATTATCAAATGGCAGTAAATCAAGCATTATTTGATGTTGAATCGTCTTTAGTCGCTTTTTTAAAAGGAAAAGAAAAATTTGATTTTGCTAATCAAGCCTATCAAGCTAACTTACAAAATTATCAGCTTAATGAAAAACGTTATAAAAATGGCCTAATTTCTCATTTAGAGTTTTTACGCCTAGAAATTGCGCTAAGAAAGGCAAAGCTAGAGCTGATTAATGTTAGACTTGATTTTTCCAACAAAACGGTCGCTTTATATAAGGCTTTGGGTGGCGGTTGGCAGCTAAAAGACAAGGCTATAAAGCCAGACAAATCAAGCTTGCAAGAGGTGAGAGTTAGAGAAAAAGCCAATTAATTATTGATTGTTTTAAAAAGTAATTGACAAACGGGAATGAATTGGTAACATGCTCGCCCTTTATTAATTAGAGTTGATTTATAAATTTCTATTCTTTCTATTTAAATCATTTATGTTTGCAATTATCGAAACTGGTGGGAAGCAATATCGCGTTACGCCAAATGAAAAGATTATCATTGAAAAGCTAGTTGGCGAGGCTGGAACTAAAGTTACAATTGACAAGGTTTTGATGGTAAAATCTGAACAAGGTGAAGTTACAATCGGAAGCCCTGTGATCAATGGTGCCAAAGTTGAAGCTGAAATCGTTAAAACTTTTAAAAACGATAAAGTTTTGATCTTCAAAAAAAGAAGAAGACAAAATTCTCGTAGAAAACAAGGTCACCGTCAGCAACAAACACAGTTAAAAATTTTATCAATCAAAGCGTAAAGCTTTAAATATTGAAGTCGCAGAGTTTATTTTGCGATATTCAATCAGTTTTTTTCGCAAGAATGCACATTAAATTGTGCTCTTGTATAATTAATTAGGAGTGAAAAGCCATGGCAACGAAGAAGGCAGGTGGTAGTTCAAGAAACGGTCGTGACTCAGCGGGTCGCAGATTAGGTGTTAAAAAATACGGCGGTCAAGTTGTTGAAGCTGGAAACATCATCGTGCGTCAAAGAGGAACAAAATGGCATCCTGGTAAAAATGTTGGAATCGGTAAAGATCACACAATTTTTGCTAAAATTGCGGGTATCGTTAAATTCGTAAAATCAGCACGTAAAAACAGAACTTTCATTGACGTTGTTGCTGCCTAGCAACTCAATTTATACTAATTAGATTGACGTTTAAAATCTATCCGTCAATCTAATCTCTCTTCTCATCTTTTCTTATTTAAGCGGACGTGGCGAAATTGGCAGACGCACTAGACTTAGGATCTAGCGCCTCACGGCATGTGGGTTCAAGTCCCTCCGTCCGCACCACTCAATTTTTATCCCAAATTGGTGTTTAAAGCATCTATCCTATATACGCAGTCATGTAAGAGCTTGTCGAAGCATGATTTAAGGTTGTGTCGAGCACATCAATATGCTTCAACAAGCTCTTACATGACACCGAGTTGTGCATGAAGTGATAATCACCAAACTTAATTTAACCAAATCATTGCTATTTTCGATTTTTTCCTTTTAAATCGCGGCCTCATTTTTTAATTATTGTTTTAACGATGACTATTCAGATCAAAAATACTTTCGACAAAAAGCTTAAGAAAAGCTACAGTGTCAACCTTCCATACAAGATGGTGGAGGAAAAAATTGATGCTTATATCAATAAAATTCGTGGAAATTTTTCTTTAAAGGGTTTCCGTAAAGGGCAAGTTCCAACTGATGTTATCAAAGAAAAATACGGTAAATCAATCATGGCCGATGAAGCGGATAAAATTATTTCTGAAACAATCCAAAAAATTACTAAAGAAAATGATTTAAAATTGGCTTTGCCACCAAAAATTGACATTAAAATTTTTGAATGGGACAAAGACATTGAATTTACTGCTGATTTTGAGATTTATCCAGAAGTTCCAGAAATTGATGTGGCAAAAGTGAAAGTGGTGAAAAAAGATCCAGAAATTGCTACGCCAGACATTGATGAAGCTTTGAACAAATTGTTAAAATTTTATCGCACTTGGAAAAAACAAGATAATGCTTCTTATAAAGCAAAATCAGGTGACGCAGTTAACATAGATTATGTTGGAAAAATTGATAAAGTTGAATTTGAAGGTGGCTCTGCAAAAGGCTATCAGCTTGAGCTTGGATCAAAAAGTTTTATTGATGATTTTGAAGAACAGCTTGTTGGCAAAAGGGCTGGCGATGAAGTTAGAGTAAAAGTTAAATTTCCAAAAGAATATCACAAAGAAGAATATGCTGGAAAGGCGGCTGAATTTGATGTAAAAATCAATGAAATTTTGCTCGCTGAAGCAGTTAATGTTGATGATGAATTTGTGAAAAAGAATTTTGGTTTAGAAAGCAAACAAAAATTAGAAGAAGCGGTTAAAAACCAGCTTGAAGGCAGCTATCAAGACATGTCGCGCAATTTATTTAAAAAAGAATTATTCGATTTTTTGAATAAAAAATATGATTTTGAATTGCCAGCTGGTTTAGTTGACGAGCAATTTAAAAATGTTTGGGCAGAAATTGAAGAAGAATTAAAAACTAATCCAAACAAATTCAAAAACGAAAAAGAACAAGAAAAAGCTAAGGATAAAAAACGCGAGCTTGCAGAGCGCATGGTGCGCTGCGGCATAATTCTTTCTGAAATTGCCAAAAGAAATAAAATCGAAGTTAATAATGACGATATTAACAAAGAACTAAATAAAATTTTGTCTAGATTTGCTGGACAAGAAAAACAGGTTCTAGACTTCTATCAAAACAATCCAGGCGCGGTTCAGCAACTTAGAGGATTGATTATTGAAGAAAAAACTATTGATTTTATTTTAAATCAGCCTTCACTTGAGAAGAAGAAAAATTCTCTGAAAGATTTTGATAAAATCTGGCAGAAATCTAACGAAGAATAATTTATTAATCAGTTTTAAATTTAATTTATGAACAATCTTTTTGACGCATTAAAAATGATCACTTTTCCAATCCATCGTGAGGGTTTGAAATTTGTTCTGATTTTTGCTTTAGTTACCATAATTTTACACTTAATCAGCCATAGTTTGGGTTTAATTGGTGTGGTTTTAACTTTATGGTGTGTGTTTTTCTTCCGTGATCCTGAAAGAATCATTCCAGTTGAAGAAAATGTTGTGGTAAGTCCAGCGGATGGCGTGGTTACTCGCGTGGAATATGACGTAACTGCTCCAGAAGATCTTGGGTTTGGCAATAAAAAATTCAATAAAATTAGTGTTTTCTTGAACGTGTTTAATGTTCACGTAAATCGCGTTCCTGTGGAAGGATATGTGACAAAAGTTAGTTATAAACCGGGAAAGTTTTTTAGTGCAAATGCTGATGAAGCAAGCACGGAAAATGAAAGAAATTCTGTCATAGTTCGAACTAAAAAAGGTTCGGAAATTGTTTTTGTGCAAGTTGCTGGATTAGTTGCTCGCCGCATCATTTCTGATTTAAAAGAAGGTCAAGAAGTTAAAACTGGTGAGCGCTATGGCATTATTCGCTTTGGCAGCCGCGCTGACATCTATCTTCCTGAAGACATTGCAATTAAAGTTTTAGTTGGCCAAACTATGATTGGTGGCGAAACTATAATCGCTAAATTATAATTTTTGATAATTAAGTAAATTTATCATGCGTTCTCAAAATATTGCACAGCTTGCGGTAAAGCGTGAAGAAGCCCGTATTGGTGGTGGTCAAAAAAGAATTGATATTCAACATTCGAAAGGAAAACTCACTGCTCGTGAAAGAATTGAAGTGCTTCTTGATCCAGATTCTTTTGAGGAATATGGTCTTTATGTTGAGCATCGCTGTACGGATTTTGACATGGAAGATAAAAAACATCCGGGGGATGGCGTGGTTACAGGGCAGGGCACAATTAACGGTCGCTTAGTTTTTGTTTATAGCCAAGATTTTACTGTGATGGGCGGGTCTCTTGGTGAAGCTCATGCTAAAAAAATATGTCAGGTGTTGGATCGCGCTATGCAAGTGGGCGCTCCTGTCATTGGCATTAACGATTCTGGTGGGGCAAGAATTCAAGAAGGCGTTGACTCTCTTGGCGGTTATGGCGAAATTTTTCAGCGTAACATTGATGCCAGTGGTGTGGTTCCGCAAATTTCTTTGATTATGGGGCCTTGTGCTGGTGGTGCGGTTTATTCGCCGGCGCTCACTGATTTTACTGTAATGGTAGAAAATTCTTCTTACATGTTTGTAACTGGTCCTGATGTGGTTAAAACTGTGACTCATGAAAATGTTACGCAAGAAGAATTGGGTGGTGCTTCTGTTCACGGCGCTAAAAGTGGCGTGGCTCATTTAACTTTTAAAAGTGATATTGAAGCGCTTTTACAAACCAGACGCTTGATTAATTTCTTGCCGCTTTCAAATAAAAATTCAGTTCCGCAAATTCCAACGCTTGATGAAGCTGATCGCGTTGATGTTTCTTTGAACACTTTAGTTCCAGAAAATTCAAATCAGCCTTATGACATGTCAGAATTGGTGGAAAAAATTCTTGATGAGGGGGATTTCTTCGAAATTCAGCCAAATTATGCAAAAAACATCATTGTTGGTTTTGGCCGCTTGGAAGGTGAAACTGTTGGTATTGTTGCAAATCAGCCGATGTTTTTGGCAGGTTGTTTGGACATTAAAGCAAGTGAAAAAGGTGCGCGTTTTATCCGATTTTGCGATGCCTTCAATATTCCAATTTTAACTTTTGTTGACGTTCCGGGATTCTTGCCAGGCACTGATCAAGAACACAGTGGAATCATTAAGCATGGTGCAAAATTGCTTTATGCTTATGGTGAAGCTACGGTTCCAAAAATCACAGTAATTGCTCGTAAAGCTTATGGCGGTGCTTATATTGTGATGAATTCTAAACATTTGTGCGGTGATGTCAATTATGCTTGGGCTAACGCTGAAATAGCGGTTATGGGCCCTGAGGGTGCAGTTGAAATTATTTTCCGCGAAGATGCAAAAGATCCAGAAAATAAAGCGAAAAGAGTTGCAGAATATCGTGAAAAATTTGCTTCACCTTTTGTTGCAGCATCACGTGGCTTTATTGATGAAGTTATTCGCCCACAAAACACCCGCAAAAGAATTTGCGCTTCTTTACAGATTTTAAAAAATAAAAAAGTGCAAAAACCATGGAAAAAACACGATAATTTGCCGTTATAGTTTTAATATTTGTTTAGTTAATGAGATTAGGTTTTAGTGGTGGTGATGAAATGGATAAGTTGCTGTCTGGGCATCTTATTTGGTTTCTTCGTGAATTAAAAGAAGTTGTTATTGAAACAGAAGTTTTTGATCCAGGTACTGCCTTAGATGAAGAGCGGATCAGTGCTTTATGGCATTTTTTTGAAGAGCAAAAAGAAAGAGGTGATCTTGTTGATAAAGATTTAGTTGATGACATTCAAGACTGTCTTATAGAGGCAAAAGATGCTGGAATTACAATCAGTCAAGTTCTTGCTAATGCTGTTATCAAACAGATGTTATCTAATATTAAAATTGGGTTTGATGTTGGTTTTTCGCCGTTTAAAGATGGATTCTCTGGGCTTTTTGTTGGCGCTAGTAAACGAGTTTTTGGAAATTTTGTTAGCATGTTGCCAGCAGCTAAAGTTGCAGAATCATTAAAAGACAAAGGATTAATTGTTCAGTGTGTAAGCGCAGCAAGCTTTGAAACTATGCTATCGCCAATTGAAGTTTCAGCAGCAAAGTCAAATATAGAAAAAAAATTATCACTAGATCTTTCCAAAAAGTTTCCAGCAATGATTGCTGCAACAGCGCCATTTTATTTTATGAGAAATTTCTCAACTTGGTTTGCAGCTAGTGCTGAAATTCAGTCTAATGATCCATTAATGATGGTAATTTATCGTGGAATGTTGGGATTTTTTGCTGGTGCGATATCATCTCTTCCAGATAGTTTAGCGAATAGATCAATGGCGGAAGTTGCAAGAACAACGGTTGAGGAAGGAAAAAGTGTAGCATCTGCAGAGCTTACAAAAGATGCTGTTATTAAAGTTTTTCAACAAATTGCTAGTGATCCAAAGGCATTTTGGCTAACTACTTTGAAAGCTGCGCCATTTCGTGCATTTGGTGGAGCTTTTACTGCTGTAATATATTCTGATGAAGGCAGTATGATTATAGAAAATCTAGCAAAAATCACCGCCAGAAGTGCAATAGAAGTTAGTGAATTTTTAAGCAGTGAAAAATTTTTAACTGGATTTCTAGAAAAGTTTAAAACAACGATGGAAGATGAAACTAAAGTTGCAGAATGTTTTGCCAATTTGCGAGATGCTTCTGTGGCAGAGTTTGTCCAAATTTTTTCAGAAGCTTTAGAAAAAGAAATTAATCCAGCTTCTTCTAAAATTATATCAGGTACAGACTCTTTTGAATTAAGGATTAAAGAAAAAATAGATGAAGTTTTTGATGGCATAACTTCAGAAAGATCAAAATCATCGCAAAGTAATAGAGTTTCCAGAACTGTGGTTTCCGATTATCCACCTTATCCAGTACGGTATAATTGGCGGGTTGCTAACTTACATTCGTCACAAGAAGTTGGAAAATCAATGATAAGCAAAGATAAAACAAATCCAACTACATCTTTAATTCCAATAAATTTTTTTAGATTAGAAGATTTAGGAAGAAATTTTCTAGGGCATCTTTTTAATCAGACCAATCCCTTTTAACCACCATTAACTATTTTCAAACAGTCATCCTAAACTTCATCGTAATATCACTAAATTTAGAGATTTATGTTTGATAGATAGAGAAAATGAATTTTGAGGAGTGTTCTAAGTCAGGAAAAGTTTGATTTGCGACAGTGCCATTATAAACGCCAATTCGGTATAAAAAATAACTTATAATTCTCTACTTTCTCTAGATCTTACTTCAGAAGCTAACGTTTCTCCTCCGTTTGGTTTCATGGCATTATCTGGTATAGTTTCTTTACTTTTTTCTAAATAAACACTATAAGCATCTGTAATTTGTTTTTTTAATTCCTCAGGGCATCCTTTTTCAACTGCTATTTCAATAGGACTTTTTTCGCTTTGTTTATTTTTTGCATAAATGTCAACGCCATTTTTAGCTAATTCTAGCAAAACCTCAAAATGTTTGTTCTCGGCTGCGACATCAGCTGGAGTTTCGCCATTAGTGGCTGGAGTGTTTAATTGTGCAGCTGATCTTCCTGCGCTAGTTAAAATTTTTGATAAAACCCTTACAGCATTAACATGACCATTAGTTGCTGCTCCAAACATTGGAGTTGCACCATCACTTATTGGTTTTTCAAATTCTTCCACAGGAAATCCAGCTGTGGCCATAGCATCAAGCATACTATGATTATTTAAGGTTGTTGCTGCTATAAAAACTGCGCGGTAATTATTATCAGCAACGATAGGTTCGTTTAATTCGCTTAACGAGATTCCTTCATCGATATAGGCTTGCATAATAATATTGGCAATTTCAAGATTTCTGCTTGCGACCGCTTGGTAAAAAGGAGTAAAGCTTCCCTTTTTATTTATTTGCGAGATCGGAATTCTTGCCTCTTGATAGGCTTTTATTATAGTTTTAGCTGTTTCAGTTTTTCCAAATTGTATTGCTGCAGAAAGAGGAGTTTTTGATTCTGAATCTATGGTGTCTAATTCTAGAATATTTGATATTTTAAGAAAGGTTTTTACAACGTTAATCTTGCCATTCGTCGCTGCCAAGTAAAATGGGGTTGTGCCGTCTCTTTTCCTTGGTTCATTTAAATTTTTAGCTCCAGCCTCATGCATAGCCATAATAACATCGGAGAAATCATATTCTACTGCGCTATGTGCGCTGCTTCTAATATTATCACTGCTATGAACATTTAATTCTTCAGCTGGAAACCCTGCTTTAGTTAGAGCTCTAATAATATTAGCATGTCCCTTAAGTGCTGCAACGAAGGCTATATTTGTACCAACATATATTTTCTTGGTTAAATATTCTTTTGGTAAAATTTTGATTAAAGCTTCAAATGTTTGAAGGTCATTATGATATGCAGCCTGGAACAGTAGTGGGGTAGCAATAATATTTATTTTTTCTTCTAAACTTACATCTTTTTTATAATCTTTATAACCCAATCTTTCTAATTCAGCATACGCTATTTTTTTGGCTTTAGCAGTGTTTGAGGCAACTTTTTTTCTGGTTTCAGTGTAATCTGTGATAAAATCATATAATCCTGAGATGATTTTATTTACTACTCCTTTGACCTCGGTATTAAATGCGCTTGAAATGTGTTCTTTTTCTGTCCTGAAGAAGTCTGTAATAAAATCATATAATTCTGATATTGCTGCATTTTTTTCTTCTTCTGATAAATTTCGGTCAGTTAATTTTTTTGCTGCCAAAAGTTTATTAACTTTTTCTAATGGAAATGGTTCTATTTTAGTTTTTATGGCAGCTAATCCTGCTGGTTTATAAATAATATGTATTGGATTGCCAAATAAGAAAGTATCTGATTGTGTAGTCACTAAATTAAAAGCGGTTTGCTCTAGAATAAAAATAGGCATCATTTCTTCTCCTGCATGAATAAAAGCAATCTTATTATCTTGTAAATTTCTCACGTGATAGTCAACACCTCTGCCACCATAACAAGCCAAAGAATGCAATATTTTAAAATTAGGAAAATATCTTGTAGCCAGTGCAGGAGACATCTCGCTGCCCTGTGGTCCTGTGATTCCTCCATTAAGACTACCATGACTGTCAAAAATAACTCTTTTTACTTTTGTATTTCTCTCTAATGATTCGCCAACTTCAGCTCTTCTAACATCAATTCCAAAGGCTGCTGCATCTCTGGCAAAAGCATTACATAATATACCTGGTCCACAGTAAAGAGTGGTTGGATAATCCACTTGTCCTACCGTTGTTGCTTCAGTGTATGGTAGCATTGAAGATGTGAGGGCAGCAGCTCCGACTGCAAGAATAGGATTTCCTGTTGCCATTGCAACAGCTGCAGAAATTAATAATATAGCAGTTTCATCTATGGGTTTATCTGGTAGTATTATGTTGTTATAGTTAAATTTTGGTTCCTCTTTATCATCATTATCTATCTTTACTTTAGGGGGTGTATAAGTTGTATAACCACTCCCACTCTCACTCTTTTCTGCTTTTGTATCAGCTATAATAATATCTTTACCAATATCTTTACCAATATCTCGAGCAATATCTTCATTTGGCTTTGTGTAATATCCAATAGCAGCAAGACCAAGATTAACAGCGGCGTCAATAGTCCTTTTTTTATCTTGATCTGGCAGAATTATCGGCTGCTTATAGTCTTTCTGCATTTCTCTTACCAGTTCCTCTTTAAATCCTTCTACCGCTTTTTGTTCTTGTTGTTGTCTTTGTATTTCCGTTGCATAAATGGCTAGTTGTGTTTCTGTTATTGGATTATAACCATGTTTTGTAAATTCTGACAGAGTGTCACAAGGTTGATTAAAAGGAGGTTTGGTTATAGCTATAGTAAATTGTGGTTTTTTCCCACTTAATATTAGGCCATCTTTAGTGCGTTTTACCATACCAATAATATGTCCAGCTTTTATTCTTTCTCCTAATTGATTAACTTCTTTTGCTAAACTAATTGTATCATTAATGTATTTGGTTATTCCACTATAAGTGATACGATAACCTTCGTCGCTTTCAATGGTGATGCTGTTAGTATCTTTATAGATAATGGTGCCAGAAATTATACTGGCTACCTCATATTCATCAGGTACAACAAAACCGGTTATTGGTTTTGGCTTAGTATTAGGAAGTGCGTATTCTATAATAACAGAACCATCGCTATTACTTGCTATAATTTTATATAATTGACCATTACAGGGGTCATGTTTAATAATACCTATTGCTTTTGGAGCCTGTTTAGTTTTAGTCATTTTAAGATAAATAAAGGGTTAGCCACCGCTGACTATATTCAAACAATCATCATAATCAAATAATTTCAGCAAATCGTGGAATTTATAGCTTTCAGGACTTTCTAATTTTTCGTCATTAAGCAAAATCACTTCAGCATTTTTGTGGGCGATTTTGAGTAAATCTGCATCAATGCCTAAATCAGCGATTTTAAATTCTGGAAAGCCGCTTTGTCGGGTGCCAAGCAAATCGCCGCTTCCGCGCATTTTTAAATCTTCTTCAGCGATAAAAAATCCGTCATTTGATTCGCGCAAAATGTTTAAGCGTTGTCTGGAATTAGCACCTAGTTTTTCACCGTAAATTAAAATACAAAAAGATTTTTTATCTGATCTTCCAACGCGGCCGCGAAGCTGGTGAAGCTGCGACAGGCCAAAATGTTCAGCATTTTCAATTAAAATTATTGTTGCATCAGAAACATCAATTCCAACCTCAATCACTGTGGTTGCAACCAGAATTTTCTTGTCGCCATTGGTAAATTCCAGCATTGACTTTTCTTTTTCCGTCTCTTTCATTTTGCCGTGGATCAGCCCCACCATTGCTTCGCCAAAAATTCCTGATAATTCTTTAAATTTTTCCTTAGCGCTAACCAATTTTTTGCTGTGAAAAGATTGCAGGTTTTTCAGCGTTTCTTCGTCCATTTCTTCAATTGCTGGGCAAATCCAATAAATTTTTTCTCCTTGTAAAACCGCGCGCTTCATGGCTTGATAAACTTCATCAATTTTATTTTCTGACATTATCAAAGTTTCAATTTTTTGACGGTTTTTTGGTTTTTCCTTTAAAATTGAAATGTCCATATCGCCATATAAACCCATCATCAAACTGCGCGGAATAGGGGTTGCGCTCATTAAAAGCACATCAACATCTTGGCCTTTTTCAACTAATTTTAAGCGCTGCATCACGCCAAAGCGATGTTGTTCATCAATGATGGCAAGGCCTAAATTATGAAATTTTACATTATCTTCTAAAACCGCATGAGTGCTGATTAAAATGTCAATTTTTCCTTCCGCTAAATCTTGCAAAACTTTTTCGCGATGTTTTTTGGTGCTTGATCCAACCAGCAATTCAACGGTTACATCGAGGTTTTTTAATAATTGTTGAAAATATTTAAAATGTTGTTTTGCCAAAACCGCAATTGGCACAATTACGCATGATTGTTTGCTTTGTGAGGCATTAAGAAGGCAGGCGGCAATTGCAACCACCGTTTTTCCACTGCCAACATCACCTTGTAAAAGGCGCAGCATTTTTTTATTTGAACAAATTTCTTTTTCAATTTCACTGATGGCTTGAAGCTGTGATTTTGTGGGCTCAAAAGGTAAGTTCTGCAAAAAAATCTCAGATAAATTTTTATTTAATCCAGAAAAATTCTTAGAATTTCTATTCGTATTTTTAGTTAAAATAATTGCCAGCTGCCAAGCCAGAAGCTCGTCATAGCCAAGTCTTTTGCGAGCTGTTTCATAATTGCCAGCGATGTAATAATGCAGAATCTTTAATGCATCAGAAAAACTCGGCCAGTTTTCACTTTTAACCAAATTTTTATCAATCCATTCTTCGCAAGTCTGCTCGATTTTTTTTAAAACTTCATGAATTTTTTGCGTAAGAAATCTTTGAGTAATGCCGGCAGTCAAAGGATAAACCACATTAATTTTAGGCATTTTGTGAATTTCTAAAGCAGGCAAAATTTGTTGTGGATGAGAAATTTGAAATTCCATTTGACGGCCAACAAAGTTTTTCTGTAAATAGCCTAAAACCGCGATTTCACTGTTAACTTTGAGTTTTTCTAATTGACCAGGGAAAACCTTAAAAAATATTAAATTAACCACTCCATCAGCAGTTTGACCCTGAACTTTAAAGGGTTGGCGTGAATTTTCTGGTTTAATGTGGGCGGTTATTTTGAGCTTTAAAACCACCATTTCTTCCGCTCTAACTTCAAAAAGGCGAGGGCAAAACATGATTTTTTCTGCTCGCAAAGGCTTGTGCAGCAACAAGTCAAAAATTCTTTCGCCAGAAACTAGTTTTTTTAGATATTTAGAAATGCTATCTCCAACCCTTGGAAGTGTTGATAGTGGTAATAACAATAGGTTTTTCATTCTTCGCCTCGAGCCTGCCTTCTTTTATCGTCGCGCTCTTTGATTGATTCGCGTTTATCATAAAGCTTTTTGCCGCGACCTATGCCAATTAAGGCTTTAGCAAAGTTTTTCTTGAAATAAATTTTTAACGGAACGACCGAATATCCTTTCATTTGCATTTTTCCAAGAATTTTTTGCAGCTCTTTTTTATGCAGCAAAAGCTTGCGGATTCTTTTTGGCTCATGATTAAAGCGGTTAGCGCCTTTATATTCTGAAATATTACAATTATTTAAAAACAGCTCGCCATGGCTTTCTGAAACATATCCTTCAGAAATGTTGGCTTTGCCTTCGCGAAGGCTTTTCACCTCGCTTCCAAGCAACATAATTCCAGCTTCAATTTCTTCTTCAATGTTGTAATTAAAACGCGCTTTGCGGTTAAGAATTTGCATAAGGTAATTTTGTTTTGTAGTGTCAAAGACTAGTATTTGCGCCAATTTATACCTTGCAATTAAAAAAGCTGCAACTATTTTAGAGCCCCTCTCAATTTAGCTGCTTTGTTGCTACTGCATATTAGACTGAGCGAATTTTTATTTAACTTTAACTTTAATTTTCTTATGGCTCTTTACGAGACTGTTTATATTGCTAGGCAGGATTTAACTGCCGATGATGTGGATGCTTTGACTGAAAAGCTTTCAAAAATCATCACCGATAGTAATGGGAAAATTGTTTCCAGAGAATATTGGGGCTTACGCAACCTTGCTTACAAGGTGAAAAAAAACTCACGCGGACATTACGTTCTGCTTAACATTAACGCTGCATATTCAGCAGTTTCTGAGTTAAACCGTGTTATTGGTTATAACGAAGACATCATCAGAAGCTTAACTTTCAAAGTTGAGGAACATGGCGAAGAATCATCTCCATTGTTCATTTCTGAAACTGCTAAAGATTATAAATCTGGCAAAGTTCAAGCGAAAAAAGAATCACCGAAAGTTGATTCAGTGCTTGATCAAGTTCAATTTGAAGTATAGGGGGCTAAATGACTAAATCTAATAACAAAAACACTCAACAAGCTAATAAAAACGCTGTTGATGACGGTTTTATTAAGGTTTCATTGGTAAATCAAAGCGTATTTATCAGAAAAAAGAAATCTTGTCCATTACGTGATTTTACAATTGCTGAAATCAATTATAAAAACTTGAAATTGTTGAATAAATTTCTTTCCGAAAGGGGCAGAATTATTCCAAGCAGAATTACTGGTGTTGCTATGAAAAAGCAAAAAGCTCTAGCTAATGCTATCAAGCGCGCACGTCATCTTGCTTTAATTTCTCCAATCAAAAAAGATTTAAATTAATCATGAAAGTTATCCTAATCGCAGCAGTTTCAAATTTGGGTAAAATTGGCGACATAATCGAAGTAAAAAACGGTTATGCCAAAAATTTCCTTATTCCAAACAAAAAAGCAATTTGCTTTACTGCTAACAATTCTAAAATTTTTGAAGCAAAAAAGCATGAATTTGAACAAGCAAACCAAGAACATCTAGCATCTGCTAAAAAAGTTCAGGAAAAAATTGCTGGTAAAGAAATCATCATCATCGAAAACGCTTCTGACGACGGACGTCTTTACGGTTCAGTTAATTCTGCAGTTGTTGCTGACAAAGTTAATGAAATCACCAAAGGAAAATCAGTTTCTCGTGCAGATATTTTCTTGCAAAAACCAATTAAAGAAATTGGAATTTATGCTGTAAAAATCAATCCACATTCGGAAGTTTCTTTTGAAGTTAAAGTCGTTGTTTCAAGAACTGAATCAGAAGCTGAAGCAATGTTGAAAGCAGAGAAAAAAGGAACTGCTAAAACTGATAAGAAAGTTGCTGAAGAATCAGCGGCTGAATCTGATTTAGCTCCTCAAGCTGTTGTTGAAGAAGCAGCTCCGAAAAAGACTAGAAAAAAGAAAGCTCAAGAGTAAAAAAAGCAATTTAGCTGATTTTTTAATAAAAAAAGCCGCCTTAAAAAAATTTAAGGCGGTTTTTTTGTTTTTTGGCTAAAATTTTTTTAATAAAAAATAAATTTTTTTTACAAAAAAATCAAAATATAAGGTGTGAAGGCTTGATATTATTGTTTTGAGGCGGGTATAAAAATAATATTAAAATTTTTCATTATAGATGTTGACATATTAAAAAAGATTTGTTTTAATAGACGCCCTTCTAATTTTTAGATTAGTTGATTTAAAACTTAAATCTATTGATAGAAGAAATTTCCTTTATATTTGTAGCTGTTTAGTTTTATTGCTTAAGCGCTGCTGAAGTTTGATAAATATCCAAAGCAACTAAAATTTTGAAGTTCAAAAAAATTAGTTTTTTTGAATCCTCAATTTTTTTGTCTTTTTTGGATTTTACTAAAGTTAAAGGAAAGGCTGTTTAAAATCGTAAATAATTGATAACTATAGAGAATACCGCAATTAACGCATTTGCTTTAAAAAGCGAATGTAGAATTGCAATCATAAATTAATTTTGTGATCTCAAGAAAACCTTATTATTGTAAAACGGATAGTTACTGCAGATTTATTCTGCACATAGCTTTGAAAAATAAACAAAGTAAGGGCATTTGATGGATGCCTTGGCGTAGAAAGGCGATGAAGGACGTGACAGGCTTACGATAAGCCTCGGGTAGCTGCCAA
>CAZOKU010000022.1:0-21775 GCA_964580715.1 uncultured Rhizobium sp.
TCCGCCCATGTTTTTGATGCCGCCCAAAGCTTGTTCAAGCTTGGTTCTTTGTCTTTCAAGAACGAGTTTTTCTTTTTTGTTATAACCAACTTCACTGTCAGAAAGCTGTTCTTCAATTTTTTTCAAAGTTTTGATCGATTGAGAAACGGTTTTCCAGTTGGTTAACATTCCGCCCAACCATCTGAAGTTGACGTAATATTGACCGCATCTTTTTGCTGCTTCTGCAACTGGCTCGATCGCTTGTTTCTTGGTTGCAACGAATAAAATTCGGCCGTTGTTTTTGGCAATGTCTTTTACAATTTTAAGTGAATTGTGAAGCAAATTAGCAGTTTTGTTAAGGTCGATGATGCTGATGCCGTTACGATTTGTGTGGATGTAACGTGACATTTTTGGGTTGCGGCGCATGCTTTTGTGGCCGAAGTGAACACCAGCTTCTAGAAGCTGACGAATAGTGAATTGAGGTAGTTCTGTTTTTGACATAAAATTAAAATTTTGGTTAGTTACCAAATATCAACGAACGCTTCAAAAGCTTAAAGCCTTATGGCGCACCAAAAAGTTGATAATTTGTGGAAATTTGCCTGTAGAAAATTACAGGTTTGCACGGGATTTTAGGGGTTAAAAACTATATTGCAAGGGGATGTTTTAAAGTCTGACGCAATTGACAATTTACAGTGCTAGGCAGAATTACAAATTCCGCCCAGCGCCCGGGTTATCACCTAACATCGTCATCCTTGAGCTTCAAGGATGACGGCTATAAGGTGTTAATGCTGTGGTATGATTCTGCCATCCTCTATTTTAGCGGGGACGAAGGTTTTTTGATCACCTTTTGGGGCGGAAATTGCGGTGTAGATCAATATTAGGATTGCAAAAACCAGCGTGGTGTATAGCACAATTAGAAAATCGCGATTTGTGATAGAAAACCTTGATTTTATATGGTTTTTATGGTTGAAGTCTTGAGAAGAGCTGCTTTCGCCCTCACCCACCACTTTATATTCGCCGTCGATGCTGTTGGTTGCTTCTGGTTTTTTCTTAAAAAAAGTGCGCGCGATTATTCTTTCAATCACTAAAACCCAGAGAACATAAACTAAGATTGGCAAAAGCGCGGGCCAAATTTTGATTAAAAATTTCATGATTATTTAAAATTATTACCTAATATCAAAAAGGTGTCTGACACCTTTTGAGCGAAAAGTGTCAGACACCTTTACTTAAAATTTACAAAAAAGCAATTAGTATGATTATTTTTCCGGCGATTGATTTGAAGAATGAGAAATGTGTGCGTCTGTTTAAGGGAGACATGAATCTGGCGACGATTTTTAATGATAGCCCGAAAAATCAGGCGTTGGATTTTGAGAAATCGGGTTTTAAATTTTTGCATATTGTTGATTTAGATGGCGCGATTGAAGGAAGGTCAGTGAACCAAGAAGTGGTGAAAGAAATTTTACAAAATGTAAAAATTCCAGTGCAACTTGGAGGTGGAATTCGCTCAATTTCAGACATTGAGAAATGGCTGAAAATTGGAGTAAATCGGGTGATTCTTGGCACTGTCGCGGCGAAAAATCCTGAATTGGTTATTGATGCTTGTAAAAAATTTCCAGAAAAAATTGTGGTTGGAATTGATGCTAAAAACGGCACTGTTGCAACTGAAGGCTGGGTGGTTGATAGCAAAATTTCGGTTTTAGAACTGGCGAAAAAATATGAAGATTGTGGCGTTGCAGCGATAATTTATACTGACATTTCGCGCGACGGAACATTGTCGGGCGTTGATTTGGATGGCACAAAAAATTTGGCACAAAATTTAAAAATTCCGGTGATTGCTTCTGGCGGCGTTTCTGCAATTTCAGATTTGAAGGAAATTGCAAAATTAGAAAAATTCGGCGTGATCGGCTCAATTGTAGGGCGCGCACTTTATGAAAATAAAATTACGGTTGCTGATTTGAGAGATAGTCGGTTTATCTAGGACCAGCCCCCGCTCCTGCCATTTCGCCATATTTTGCTGCAAGTTGAGTACCAGATTGCAATTTAGATGCTGTTGGATCTGAGATTTCAGATGGAGGAAAAAGACCACATTCAACACCCAAATTACGTTGAATATTCAATGCCCTTTCAGCAATCTGTCTACTTGCAGTTAGATTTATTATATTTAATAATTCCATAATCCGTTTAAAAAATTCTGTTTTTAGAAAATTTTTCTCTTCACCAAAATGTTTATCACTGAAAAGTTTAATATTTGATACAATCAAATCATTCGACCCATTCGATATTATTTGATTATTTAAATTTTCAACTGCTGCATAAATAAAACGATCATCTTTCTCATCTGCCTTTAAACTTGTCATGCATAACCTTAAATACAGATCTTTGGCTTCATGATTAATAGTTCTGTTAAAAGTTGGCTTATATTCAAAATTACCGAATAATTTATATCCATTAACATTAGTTTCTTCGCTTAGATTAAAAACTTTAGCATCTATTTCGCTTGTCCAATTAGAAGACTGTGCATAAGTGTTTTGATTTGTTACCAAAACTTCTAGCTTACTGCCTAATTTAAAGCCATGACTGATAATTTGCCCACGCGGCATAAAGCTTGAACTTTCTGGCATTGTGCCCAAAGGCGCTGAGAATTTTTTAAATTCTTCAAAAGGAAATTTAGCAAATTTATCATCATCGAGAACCAACACTAAGTCTAGGTCTTGTGGATAATGCCCATAGACCATGCTGCCTTGAAGCAATAATTTTCCTCCAAATTTTTTTATTTCTGCGATCATATCATATAAGGCTGGCACAGAAGTAAAAAGATGAGCCAACCTTTGATTAACATTAATGTGCTCTTTGGGAAAAAGATTTATGGCTTCTTTTAATTCATATTCAAAAGTTGCTAGATCATATTTAGCTGTCGCTCTGAAATGCGGAGAAGTTGAACTTCCTGCGCCACCAGAACTAGAAGATGTTAAATCCACAACTTCTTCAGTTGCTCCAGTTTCTGGAATTAACGCTTCTGCTACTGACACTTGCTGTGGTATTGGTAATTCTGCCTGATGAGCTGAAACAGCTACACCAGCTTTTACCGCCTTTCTAGCAGCCTTTTTAGCTTTGCGCCTTATTTCAGCAGCTTTTATAGCCGCCTCTTTTTCTAATACTTTACTTAGATCATCTTCCACTGCCATTTGTCTTTTTTCCGCAGCTTCTTTAGATCTTTCCGTTGTTTTTGCAGCATCAACCAAAGCCTTTGCTTTTTTTGCTTCTTCCTTTTCTTTTTTTCTAGCAGATTTCGCTGCTCTTTTTAAATCTTCTCTCGCGGCTGCAGCAGCTTCATCTTCTTTCTTTTTTGCCTCAATGCTAGCTTTTTTGTCCGCAATTTCTTTCTTTTCCGCTTCTATTCTAGCTTTTTCTTCTTTAGCTTTCCTTACGGATTCAGCCCTTTCTGAAGCTAATTTTTCTCTTTCAACTTTGTTTATGTAGGAATCAAATTCTGTATTAATCAGGAAAAAAAAGCTTTCAATGTCTCTATTAAAATCTGCCACAGCGCCATTAAAATTCAAACTAATTTCTAATCTTGCTAATTCGCCCTCTCCTTTCTGAGAAATGACCATAGAACTTATTTCTGGCTTTTCTGTTAAAGATTGATAAAAAGCAACAAATGGGTTGCCCACACCAATCGTAACAAATTTTACGGGCTTTTTTCTTTCCTTATTCAACAAACTTCTAGCAATTTCTATATTAGGCGTTTCAGAAAAGAAAATATTACTACTGGAAGCAATTTTTTTATTATCGCGCAATTGATCTTTTAACTTTACCACCAATTCTCTTAAATCAGTTTCAATTTCTGATCTTGATTTTTCTCTTACTGGAGTAAAGGTGGGGGCGCCAGCTTCAGCATAACTAGGTGATGGTGGATCAAATAAACTTTCAATTTGCTGAGAAAATTTTCTTTCTCCTGCTATAATGTTATCAATACTTTCTCTCGTGGAAGCTGGTAATTTTCTCCTTCGAATAAATTCCGCTTCATATTCTTTAGATATTTCTAAAATTCGCTCTTCCGATAAAGCCTCTCCACTAATTCTAAAAGCAATTGTATCATTAATTCCAACAAATAATTTTTCACCATCTCTTCTTAGATAAATTCCCGGAACATCTTTTAAAACATCTGCAAGCCTTTCTTTCAATTCCCTGCTTTCTCCACAAGAAATTTCATAACTATCTATAATTACTTTACTAAAATCTCTCCAGCCAAGTTTTAATGCATTACAACCTTTATCCAACTCACGTATTTTATAAAACAAACCAAAAAAATCTCCAAACCCAACTTCACTTAGGTCTCTTGTGTCTTTTAAAGCAACAGTTTCTAATAATCTTAATCTTGTTTTAATTGCATCACCAATCTCAGGAGAAAAAACTAAACAATTGGCAAAAAAATTATCTAATGATCTAGAAAAATCAGGAGCAGCAGCCCTCAAAATAGAATTCATTTTACGCTCTTCTGCAACAGTGTAAACTGCTTTTTCTAAGGTAAGAAAATATGATAGTTGATCAATTATTTGGCCAAAAGAAATATAACGATAACTTTTACTTGATTGATCATAGCAAAAATATATGTCTGATGGATTATTAGTTTCATATTGAAAGCGTGAATTAATGTCAGCATAGGGCGGTAAAGAATCACTTAAATCAGATAAAACGTCAACTTTTCTGCTAAAATCTATGATATAACGTCCGTTTATTTCTGTTGGAATGATTCTATCAACTGCTAATAACTCTTTTCCATATAAAAAAAATCTTGGATCTTTTGGCTCATCTACAACAACACCTTCGACTTCTGATGTTTCAGTAATCACGATTTTAAAAAACGCATAAATCTTCTTATTTCCAGTTAAAGCATAGTAATCATCAGCTAACTTTTTTAAAATAACCGTATCTCTAAAAGCAGGAGTAATCACACAATCACCAACCAAATCACTTATGTAATAGTAATTAATCAATAAAATACCAATTTTATCCCTTGTCATTGGCTTTACATTGGTCTGATTTGTGTTTGTTCTAGCAACGAATTCTTCTAATGCAGTTGCAATTAATTTTTCTTCTTTTATTTGGGAGAAAAAGTTAATTACTCCATAATCAAATCTGAGTATCAAGTTATATAGTTCTTTAACTATAGCTCTAGTTTTTTCGTCACATCTTTCTGGAAGAACTTTTTCATAAAATAAACTAGATTGATCATAACCAGGAGTAATATATGAAACCATTTGCCTTGTTTGGAGTAATATAATAATTTGATCCAAAGAATATTTAATTTCACCCCAATAACTTTTTGGATTCATTAGATCGGGAAATCCAATACCAGCACCACCCTTAGAAAATATTTCAGGTTGTATAACGAATAATGTTTTTGACATTTCCCTGTCAATTTTTTCAATTTCTTCTCCAACTTTCCTCAAGTTATCTCTTCCTACTAATCCACCTTTTAATTCAAAACCAATTAATATATGATCATCTTTTCTGCGTAATTTAATAGTAAAAAAATTAAGGTTTAATTTATTAATATTTTGTGATAAAGCTCTTGCAATATCTATATTATCCATTGGAAGAACTATGGCTTTACTGAAATTATCAGCACCACTATTCACAACTCCGATGTAATAAACCGCTCTTCCAAGAGAAATTTCTGAGGCATACCTGTTTATCATGCCGTCAATCAAGGTTAAAACTTCTTTAGATTGTCCTCCAGAAACTGGCTTCATAAAATTTTGTTGAACTTAAATCTTTAAAAAATATTGTGATGTTAATTATTTGCTTAATTTAAGCATTTCCTTAACATTTTTACACTTAATTAATGCGTTATCTAGCTCTGACTCTGAAAGACAGAGAAGAGATGCTGAAAGTTATCGGCGTCTCTAAAATTGACCATCTTTATGATGCAGTTCCACAAGAATTCTTGCTGACATCACCAATTAAAGATCTTCCAAACCATCAAGGCGAAATTGAAGTTGAAAAAACTTTAAAAGCAATGGCAGAAAAAAATCGCCCTGCTTCTGCTGGGCCGTTTTTCTTGGGTGCTGGATGTTACAAACATCACATTCCATCGGCAGTTGATCACCTGATTCAGCGTTCAGAGTTTTTAACCTCTTACACGCCCTATCAGCCAGAGATTTCACAAGGAACTCTTGCCACAATTTTTCAATTCCAAAGCATTATAGCCTTGCTTTCTGGCATGGAAATTGCTAATGCTTCAATGTATGATGGCGCAACTGCAACGGCAGAAAGCTGTTTGATGGCGCTGCGCATTAAATCAGATCGAAAAAATATTGCAACTTTTGGTCACATTCACCCTGATTATCTTGAGGTTACTAAAACTTCGCTTGATTTAAATGACGCAAAATTTAGCACTAAAATTGATGAGACTTGTGCTGCTGTGGTGGTGCAATATCCTGATTTTTATGGTGAGGTTACTGATTTAAATTTAGTTCGTAAAAAATGTGATGAAGTTGGTGCTTTATTGATTGTGGTAACTAATGAAATTTTATCACTCGGCCTTTTAGAGGCACCAAAACAAGCTGATATTGTGGTTGGAGAAGCTTCTTCTTTAGGGGTTGGCCTTAATTTTGGCGGCCCTTTGTTGGGATTTTTTGCTTGCAAAAAAGAATTTGTGCGCCAAATGCCCGGAAGAATTTGCGGCGCCACAGTGGACGCTGACGGAAAGTTAGGCTATGTTTTAACTCTAAACGCCCGCGAACAACACATTCGTCGTGAAAAAGCAACTTCTAACATTTGCTCAAATCAGGGATTATGCGCTACGGCATTCACAATTCACGCTTCCTTGCTTGGTGAAATTGGTTTTAAAAAACTCGCTTTAATCAATCACAAAAAAGCTTGTGAATTAGCTGATGCTTTGGCCAAAGTTAAAGGAGTTAAAATTTTAAATAAAACTTTCTTTAATGAATTCACAATCGAGCTTAAGCAAGATGCTGGTGAAGTGAATAAAAAATTATTAGCAAAAAACATCATCGGCGGATTTGCTGATGGCAACAAAATGATCGTTGCGGTAAGCGAGCTTACTGAATCAAAGGACATTGAAGTTTTTGCAAAAGAATTAGGAAATATTTTGAATTAACTAAAAAAATTATTAACAACTTATAACACCACAAGCATGCCCGAAATTAGTCGCTTTCTTGGCATTGTGATCTATATGTATCACGATGAACATAACCCTCCTCACTTTCACGCTGAATATGGTGAATATGAAGTGGTAATTAATATTAAAACAGGAGTTGCAAGAGGAGAATTTCCTAAAAGCGCCTTAAAAAAACTGTTAGAATGGAATAATCTTCATAAGCACGAGCTATTAGAAGATTAGAAATTGGATTCAGAAAGAAAAGCTCTAAAAAGAATAAAACCTTTATAAAATTTATGCTTAAACGCATTATAAACGCAAAATATATAAAAGATTATAAAGTTTGGCTTGAATTTAATGACGGCAAAGCTGGAGAAGTTGACCTTGCTGAAAAAATAAGCTGGGGCGAGGTTTTTAAACCATTGCAAAATATTGATTATTTTAAAAATTTTAAAATTGTGGGAAGTACGATTGCTTGGAAAAACAAGGCTGATCTTGCTCCTGAGTCTCTTTATGAATTACTAAAACAACAAAATAAATAATTATGACATATATTCCATCTCAAACTGGATTAAACCACGAAACTGATCTTCTAATCAAGCAAACACGTGCTGGAGCTTGTGGCGTTGATTTGCCAGAAGTTGCAAAATTTTCTTTGCGCACTGGGCAAAATGAGCGTAAAAACATTGGTCTTCCTGAAGTCAATGAACCACAGGTTATTCGCCATTTTGTTCGTCTTTCTAATCAAAATTATTCAATTGATGCTGGTTTTTATCCGCTTGGATCTTGCACAATGAAGCATAATCCAAGATTAAATGAAAAAACCGCACGTTTTGCTGGATTTGCTGATATTCACCCAATGCAAGACCAATCAACGGTGCAAGGCGCTTTGGAATTGATGTATAATTTGCAAAATTGGCTCGGAACTTTAACTGGTCTTCCTGCGGTTTCACTTGCTCCTGCAGCGGGCGCACAAGGTGAATTTGCGGGAATGTTGGTGATTAAAAAAGCTCATGAAGCGAAAGGTGAGTCACATAGAAAAATTGTTTTAATTCCAGACTCTGCGCATGGCACCAACCCTGCTACTGCTGCAATGTGTGGCTTTCAAATTAAAGTTATTCCATCAAATTCTGAAGGCTTAATTGACCTTGATTTGTTTAAAAAATTAATTGCTGAACATGGTCAAAACATTGCAGGAACCATGATCACCAACCCTAACACTTGCGGAAAATTTGAAAAAGACATTAAAGAAATTGCTGATTTAATTCACTCAGTTGGCGCTTATTTTTATTGTGATGGAGCTAATTATAACGCAATTGTCGGCAAAGTTCGCCCTGCTGATATTGGCGTTGATGTGATGCATTTTAATTTGCACAAAACTTTTTCAACTCCGCATGGTGGCGGGGGGCCGGGTTCTGGACCAATTGCAGTGCGTAAAGAATTAGCTGAATTTTTGCCGTCTCCGCATGTTGCAAAAGAAGGTTCGGTTTATAAGCTTTACACACCAAAAAATTCTTGCGGAAAAGTAAAAGGTTTCAACGGACAATTTGGAATGCACGTTAGAGCCTTGACTTACATGCTTTCTCACGGCGCTGATGGCTTGCAAAAAGTTGCGGAAGATGCAGTTTTAAGTGCTAATTATATTCTGGCAAAATTAAAAGATCATTATCACGTTCCGTTTTCTGGCAATTGCATGCATGAATGCTTGCTGACTGATAAATTGCAAAAATCACAAGGCATTTCAACGCTTGACATCGCTAAAGCTTTGATTGAGTTTGGCATTCACCCGATGACTGTTTTCTTTCCGCTGGTGGTTTCTGGTGCGATGTTGATTGAACCAACTGAAACGGAAAATTTAGAGACTTTAAATCAATTTATTGATACCATGATTTTCATTGCGCGTGAAGTCAAAGAGGGTCGCGCTGAAAAATTCCATCAATATCCAATTTCAACTCCTAGAAAAAGATTGGATGATGTAAAAGCAGCAAAAACTCCAACTATAACTTGGATGGATTTGCTGAAAATTAAATCCGAATGAAAAAAAATAAAGCTTTTACTCTGCTTGAATTATCCTTAGTGGTTGCAATTATTGCAATTTTAATTGCTGGAATCACTAAAGGTAATGATTTGATTAGATCTTCTACGATTGCAAGCGCAAGAGCTGTAACCGCAAGGTCAGTGGTGCCAAACATTGATGGTTTGGTTGCCTGGTATGAAACTTCAATGCTAGAAAGCCTTTTGCCTGCAGAAACACTTGACGGTGCACAAATCAGCACTTGGTATGACATCAGCCCTGCTTCAATTGCCACTAGAAAAAACACCTTAAGCAGAACCGCCAGCAGCGCTGTCACTTACAAAGCGCAAGGAATTAACAAACTGCCCAGCATTTATTTTGGCAGTGGCGGAATTGCCGCAAGCAGCTTCTATCAAGGGCCTTTGTCAACTGCAACCTTTTTTGTGGTTTTTCGACTAAATTCTGCAATAGCATCGTCTGTTAATTTAATTGATAACGGATCAACTTCAACAGCTAGAGCCATCGGACTTACCAGCACTGCTCTAACACTTAATGCTGGAACTGGAGTTAGCATGACAACCAGCTTCAATGCTAACCGAGACTACGCTATATCCGTTTATTTTAACGGCAGCTATTCTGGCGGCTTTTCAAATGATGCTTTAAATCCGCTTTCTTTTTCTTTAAACCCCGGCTCTAATTCTCAATCTGGAATTACTGTTGGATCAGACCGCAATGGCTCTTCTTCAATTGTGGGGCTGGTTTCTGAGGTGATAGTTTATAATCGTTCCTTAATTTATTCTGACAGAATAGAAATTATGAAATATTTAAGTAAGAAATATGGCATAACTGTTGCCAATATTTAGGATTATCTATTTTAAGGATGCTTGATGTAAGCTTAGAAAGGCTCTGAAGTGGAACTGATCATTTAAAGTCGAAAATCTCTTGAAATCTGTTTAAAAAATATTATTATTTACATCACTTCGAGTCAATATTGATAATTTTTAGACAATTTTATGACTTCCATTGCCAAAACAAACTCTAGCTTAATAAAAAACAGTGATCACGGTTTTTTAAGATATATTCGTGAAATTCAAAAATTTCCTCTTTTAAGCGCCCAAGAAGAATTTGACTATGGTGTAAGATATCACAAAAATGGCGATAGTGAGGCCGCAAAAATGCTGATTCAAAGCCATTTACGTTTGGTGGTAAAAATGGCTGCAAAATTTAGAAACTATGGATTGCCAGCAATTGATCTGGTTTCTGAAGGAAATCTTGGTTTGATTCAGGCAGTTAAAAAATTTGATCCCTACAAAGGCTTTCGCTTTGCAACTTATGCAATGTGGTGGATTCGCGCCTACATGCAGGAATATATTTTACGCTCTTGGTCATTGGTTAAAATTGGTACAACTGCGGCGCAAAAAAAACTGTTTTTTAATCTCAATAAAATCAAAAAAAGATTAGGCTCATCAAACAATCAAAACGCCCTTTCTGGCAATCACGTTCGACAAATTGCTGATGAATTAGACATCTCAGAAAAAGAAGTGATTGATATGGATTCAAGGCTTTCGCAAGCTGACATATCGTTAAACAACAAAGCGAGTTCTAACAACGAAGAAGAGCGAGAAATTATTGATTTAATTGCCTCAAATCAAGCAAGTCAGGAAGAAATTGCCATTGATAATCAAGAAAATTCACGTCAAAAATCGATGTTTGAAAAAGCTTTTGCAATTTTAAATGAGCGCGAACAAGACATTTTAATCAAACGACAAATGATTGAAAATCCTCTAACCCTTGAAGAGCTTAGTCAAATCTATAAAATTTCTCGTGAAAGGGTTAGACAAATTGAAGAAAACGCAATTAATAAAATCAAAAAAGAAATTAAAAAATTGCAGAAACACTAAATATCAATGTTCACTGGAATAATCACAAATCTTGGCAAAGTTTTATCTCTTGAGATCAAGGAAAATCACGATCTTTTAATCAGAATCTCACTTGTAAATTCCATCAAACATGATCCGCAAATTGGCTGTTCTATTGCTTGCAATGGCATTTGTCTTACTTTAATCAAAAAAGAAGAAAACATTTTTTCTTTTCAAGCTTCAAAAGAAACGCAAAATAAAACTAATTTAAAAAATTGGAAAATTGGTGATTTAATTAATTTAGAATTTTCACTAAAAATTGGCGATGAACTTGGTGGGCATATAGTTTTAGGGCATGTTGACGGTTTAGCAGAAATTATTGAAATTACTAAAATTAACGATTCTAGAAAAATTATTTTTTCTGCCAATCCCAATCTGATGAAATTTATTGCGATTAAAGGATCAATTGTTTTAGACGGCGTTTCTCTAACCATTAACGAAGTTTTTGAAAATAAATTTTCGATCAATTTAATTCAGCATAGTTTTGAAAATACCAATTTTTCTCAGGCTCAAGTTGGAAATTTGGTTAATCTTGAAATTGATGTTTTAGCGCGCTATGTCGAACGTCAGTTGAATAGCAATTATTAAAAAAATAAAATGAAAGAATTTCTTACAACAATTCCAGAAATCATAAAAGAAGCAAAACAAGGAAGAATGTTCATTTTAATTGATGATGAAAACAGAGAAAATGAAGGCGATTTGGTGATTCCTGCGGAAATGTGTGATGACAAAAAAATTAATTTCATGGCAAAACATGGTCGAGGCTTGATTTGCTTGGCTTTAAAAGAAGAAAGAATCAAAAAACTTGGTTTGCCTTTAATGTCGCTTGCAAATGAGTCACGACACAAAACTGCTTTCACCATTTCAATTGAAGCGCGCGAGGGAATTTCAACTGGAATTTCTGCTTTTGATCGGGCTAAAACAATTTCTGATGCGATTAATCCTAAAAAAGGCAAAGAAGATTTAGTTAGCCCTGGACACATATTTCCATTGCAAGCGCGAGAAGGCGGAGTTTTAGTGCGTGCTGGGCACACCGAGGCTGCCGTTGACATTGCGGAACTTGCTGGTTTAAATGCTTCTGGAGTGATTTGTGAAATCATGAATGATGACGGATCAATGGCCCGTCTTCCTGATTTAATTGAATTTGCCAAAACTCATAATCTAAAAATTGCCACAATTGCTGATTTGATTGAATATCGCCGCAAAAATGAAAAGTTAGTTGAAGCAAAAGAGAGAAAAAAGTTTTTAAGCCAAATCGGCGGAGAGTTTGAGGTGGTGGTTTACAAAAGCAGAATTGATGATGTTGAACATATCGCCTTAGTTAAAGGAAAAGTTGATGACAACTCGCCAATATTGGTTAGAATGCATCATCTCAACATTTTAAGCGACTGTCTTGATGACAAAGCAAATCCACGCTCTGGGCTGTTGCTTAAATCATTAGAAAAAATTTCTCAAGCTGGCCGAGGCGCTGTGGTGTTGATTCGCCAACCGAGTGAATCAATTGCAAATTTGCTTGATACAAAAAATGATCCACAAAATAAAGAAAAAGAATTAAGAAATTATGGAATTGGCGCGCAAATTTTGCTTGATCTTGGAATAAGAAACTTGATTCTGTTAACCAACTCTAAAAAATCGGTTATTGGCCTTGAAGGCTATGGAATCAAGATTTCATCTTATGAAACATTATAATTCAAAAATCTACAAAGCTTTTTCTTTGCTTGAAATATCGCTGGTTATCTTAGCGATTTCACTTTTGGTGTCTGGAGTTGTTTTAAGTTCTAAAATGGTTGGTAAATCAAGAATTTCCAATGCTAGAATTTTAACCACTCGCTCTGGCATTGACCAAATTCCTGATATTGTTTTATGGTATGAACCAACGCTTGCTGCAAGTTTTAGCGAAACTGACGCACAAAATGGCAATCCCGTAAACACTTGGTATGACGTTAATGAAGCAACTCAAACTAAAACCAACGCCCAAGCCTCTGCAACATATCGCCCAACTTACACTGCAAATGGCATAGGAAAGCTTCCTACGCTCACTTTTAACTCTGCATCTTGTTCAAGCTTGAATGGCAGCAACTTAAAACTTTCGCCATTTTACACCTTCTTCTTTGTTTTTAATTCCTATAATGTTACAACATCCGTTCCCAATGATTTATTTTCGTCTTTTTACGATACTGACACTAACTTCAGCAACAATAACAACGCTGGAAACGGCACTTTAATTGAGAATAACACATCGCAAGTTTTAAGGGTGTTGCATCGTGCAACCATAGGAGTTTCTGGTGGTGAATCAAATTTCAGTAACAGCGGCTCTTTCAGCGCAAACACACCTTATGTTTTTTCTTATGTTAGAAGATATGGCTCGGAAATTGCTGTGAGGCTAAATCACACACTGGTGATTGGCTCTGGAGTTACATCTTACAGTGTTGCAACTGGATCATTCACTCAACCAGCTTTAAGCTTTACTATTGGATCGCTTAACGACTCTGTGGTAAGGTGTTTTTCTGGACAAATATCAGAAATTATAATATATAATCGTGCATTAAGCGATGATGAAATTTACAGCGTTGAAAGCTATTTAGGTAAAAAATATTCTATTACATTAAATCAATAAATGATCAGCAATAATTTAACCAATAAAATTCGTTTAGGGCTTAACATCGACCATGTTGCAACAATTCGCAACGCCCGCGGTGGAATTCATCCAGACCCAACAAAAGCCGCAATTATTGCTGAAAAATCTGGCGCAGATGGAATTACCATTCACTTGCGTGAAGATAGAAGACACATTCGCGATGAAGATTTAACAAAACTGAAGCAACAAATAAAATTGCCCATCAATCTTGAAATGGCCGCGACAGAGGAAATGCTTGAAATTGCACTTAAAATTAAACCAAATGCGGTTTGCATTGTTCCAGAAAAACGTCAGGAAGTTACAACTGAAGGTGGTTTGGATGTTATAAAAAATTCGGCAAATTTATCAAAAATAATTGCAAAACTTCATGCTGCAAAAATTCGCGTTTCACTTTTTGTTGATGCTGATGAATTGCAAATTGGTGAAGCAAAAAAAATTGGCGCTGACATTGTTGAAATTCACACTGGAGAATTTTGTCATAAAGCTGAAAACAAACGCGAAGCTGAATTATCTAAAATTAAAACTTGCGCTAAACTCTCTGAATCACTTGGATTAGAGTGCCATGCTGGTCACGGTTTAAACTATGAAACCGCAAAAATCATCGCACAAATTCCACAAATCGTTGAACTAAACATCGGACATTTCTTAATCGGCGAAGCAATATTTGAAGGGCTTGAAACCGTTATCAAGAAAATGCAAGAGGCGATTAAGAGATAATCTTTACTTGCGACGAAAAACCAAAAATGCTGCTGTGGCTGCTATAAACTCAAGCAATCGCGGCAATAGCTCACGAAACAGTTGCGACAGAATTTTTTCGTTTTGATATGAAATCAAAATTTTGTAAGGATATTTTGTTATGTTGCGAATGATCATGTAATTTCCTTCTTTTTCTAGCGGATTAAACTCTGCAATCATTTCTTCATGAGCTGGATAATCTTTGAAAAACTTAAAACGAGAAATTAATTCACGATCTTCGGAAAACAAGCCAGAAGCGGATTCCATTAAAACTTGGTTGTTATTGGTTAAAATTGCAAAGTCTGTGCCGTAATAAGAGGTTAAGGCTTGGTATTTTTCAGTGAGTTCATAAAGCTTGAAGCTGACCAAAGTTGTGCCGAGATATTTTCCGCCTTTGCCAACCACGCCAACTCCGGCAGGAATTACATATTGACCACTCATCGCACCAACAATAGGAAGGCCAGTGCAGATTCTCCACGGGCGTTTTTCAGCATTTTTAATATAATCACGATCAGACAAATTCACTGGCGCAGAAAGATTTCCTTGGCTTGAAGCAACTAAATTTCTTTTATTGTCAACCCAGTAAAACATACCAGCTGAAAGCACATCTTTAATTGAATCATAACCATAATCAACACTGTTAAACGAGCTGAGAATTTCTTTGATTTCAGCCTCTGTAGCATTTGATCCGCTGATCTGACGATTGATATAATTTAGAACTGATTCTGCGTAAGTTAAATTATCCGAGAAGTTAGTGGCAATTTCATTGGCAACATTTTCCATTTCAAAACGCTTTTTCTCAATGAAAGAATTATATTGCAAATAGCCAGAATAAAAAATTACTGCAGTTAGAAATAAATAGATTATCAATGCTTTCAAATTGCCATGAACATGAGAAGAGGCGGCGGGTTTTGCTGATGATTTTACGCTACGGCGCGTAGAATTTGAAGCGGTTTTTTTTCCAGCTTCAGCGTCACTTTTTTGAGTTGCCATTTTTTTTAGAGATTTTTTAAAAAGGTCAGAATGTTATTTTTAACTGGAAACGAAATTAGTCAAGAAATCAAATGAGGTTTACAATTTTTTCGATCATTACGTCTCCTAATTCTTCTAAATTTTTTATCACAATTGAATTGCGATAAAAGTCATCTGTGGTGTGACCAATGCCGATTCCAACAATCTCAATTTTAGAATTTTGTTGCAGCGAATTTTCAATTTTATTAATCACATGGCGTAAATGATCTGACAAAATTTCACCATCATTAACTGATATTGTTGAGTCATCAACAGGAGTTCCATCAGAAATTACCAATAAAATTTTTCTTCTCTCGTCACGATTGATAAGCCGTGAACGCGCAAACAGCAAGGCTTCTCCATCAATGTTTTCTTTCAAAATTCCTTCTTTAAGCATTAATCCTAAATTAACTTTGGATTTTTTGAAACTTTGATTGAAGTGCTTGTAAATAACGTGGCGAAGTTCATTTAACCTTCCCGGATTAGCTGGTCGCCCTGCACTCTCCCACAATTTACGCGCTCTGCCGCCTTTCCAATCCCCTGTGGTAAAACCAATAATTTCAGTTTTAATCGAAAATTTTTCTAAAATTGAAGCAATAATTTCGCAAGCCATAGCACTCATAACAATAGGATTTCCGCGCATCGAACCAGAATTATCCAAAAGAATTGTTAAAGCTGTGTCTTGATATTCATGAATTTTGCTATTGACCCAAATGTCTTCAGAAAGCGGGTCGGTGACAATTTTGGTGAGTTTTTTGCGATCTAAATTGCCACGATTTGCATCATATTCCAAAAAAACATTTTTCTTTGAAAGCAATTTTCTTTTTAATTTCAAACTCATTTTTTTGGAAATGCTATTAAGCTTCGCCAGCTTTAAATCAAGCTGATAGCGCAAAATTTCTAACTCATTTTTTGCCACTAATTTTTGTGGAAAAACCACTTCATCAAACTTGCTGGTGAAAACTTTATAGGCATTTTTATATTCAATTTTTTCCTGATTAAAATCTGTTTTTTCTGTTTTAATTTTTATTTCATCTGGCATTTGATTTGCTTCAAACTCTGGATTTTGTTTGATTTCATCAACGATTTTAGATTCTTGTTCATCTTGTGAATTAAAATCATTTTCTTCTTTATTTCCTGAGTTTTCTTGGTTTGTTATTGGCTCTTCCTGCGCTTTGTTTTCTTGTGATTTATCTTTGTCTGGCTTGGTGTTATCAATTTCTTGATTATATCTTAATGATTCAATTAATTTTTTCACCTCAGCTCCAAATTTTTTCTGATCAGAAATTTTTCCAAAAAGATCAGCAATTTGTTGCAAAATTTTTGGGTTAAGTTTCTTTTCTAAATCAACAGCTTTTGCTGCAATTTTTGGCGGAGTTTTTGCAAGAAAAAATTTATTTAATAAAACTAGAAACAACAAAGAATTATCTTCTTTAAAACCATTAGTTAAATCATCTTCCAGCTTCTCTAAAACGTTTTTTACCACGCCTAAATATTGATTCTGCATGTTTGCAAGCAGTCTTACTTTTTCAAAATCATCAAAGATTTTTTGTTCTTCTAAAGATAAATCTTCTTTTTGATCAATCTTTTTATCATGAAACAAAAAATAGCACAAAGCCATGTCTGAAGCTGGACGATATTGTTTGATTAAATCTTCTAAAGAAAAAAATTCACTTAAATTAATTTGCGGCAAAATAATTTTTCTTTCATCCGCTATAAGATTTTGATTCCACGCAAAAAAATCATTTTCTGCAGTTGCAGCAAAATCGATCTTTAATTCTTCATCAAAAGCCAAGTTTTTCAAGGTTAGCGAAATATCTTCTTTTGCTTTATGAATTTGTAAATTTAGCGGTTTCATTTGATTTGCAATGAATTCAAAATTTTTACCAGTTTTTCAATTTGACTTTTTTTATGTTCGCTAGAAAAAGTAATGCGCAACCTTGATTTTCCAGATTCTACAGTTGGTGGACGAATTGCTGAAATTACAAAACCTTGCTCTAAAACACTTGCTGAAATTTCCAGCGTTTTTTTACTATCGCCAATAATGATCGGAACAATCGCTGATTGTGGCTTTGGCAGATTCATCAATTCACAAAAATATTTGGCATTTTGTAAAGTTTTTTTTGCTGGATTTTTTTTCTTAATAATTTTTATTGATTGAAGTGCAGCAGCTAAAACACAAGGTGGAAGCGCGGTTGAATAAATTTGTGACTTGGCGAAGTTTCTTAAATAATCGATTGTGGTTTTATCAGCAGCAACGTAACCACCAATTGCACCAATTGCTTTGGATAAAGTTCCGAGTTGAATTGATAAAGGGGCCAGGCTACTTTTTGTTAAAAAGTAGCCTGGCCCCTTTATCATATCCCACAATCCATGTGCATCATCAGTTAAAAACACACAATCAAATTCAGCTGCTAATTTCATCAATCCATCAACATCACCTAAATCACCATCCATTGAAAACACTGTCTCGGTGATGATTAAACATTTTTTATATTGCTTACGATTTTCCTCTAAAATTTTTCTCGCATGACTTAAATCATTATGCAAAAAACGCATCAGCTTAGATCCTGAAAGCTTTGCCCCATCAATCAAAGAAGAATGAATCAATTTATCTGCCACAATCAAATCACCCTCACCCACCAAAGCTGGAATCACGCCAATCGCGCAAGCATAGCCCGAAGAAAACACAATCGCATCTTCACAATTTTTAAATTCCGCAATTTCTTTTTCTAATTTTTTATAAAGCGAATTATTCCCCGTAACATATCGCGAAGCACCAGCACCAAAACCATATTTTTTAATTGCAGCAATAGCAGCTTTTTTCACCTGTTTATTTTGCGATAAACCAAAATAATCATTAGCAGAAAATGAAATATATTTTTTACCCTCCCGCTTAACCACCACAGCGCCAACAACATCAGAGTCAACAAGGCTTCGATAAAGATTTTTTTCTTTTAAATCTTGCAGTGATTGCTTCATGGTAATGTTTAAATTATGTAAAAAGGTGTCAGACACCTTTTGGCTTAAAAGTGTCTGACACCTTTAGAAAGTTAGGATATTTCAACTTCTACAAATCCCTGATAAGATTTCTTATCCATATTAAATAATTCCATAGTAAAATTAGTGTTAAGCCAAACAGGACATTCATTCAAGCCAAGATAAGCTGGATAACTAGACCATCTATAATCAGCTAAACTCTTAACAAAATCAATTGGATTACGATGGATATAGCGACTTAAAGTGAGCAAATATCTTTCTTCCTCAACTAATTTAGATTTGAAACGTCCTCTAAAAATTGGACCGTCACCTCCTACAAATTTATTGAATCGCCGCGTATACAACCCATTAATTCGCTGCATAAACTTAGAAAGATTACCTTTGGGGGTTTGTAGCAATAGGTGATAGTGATTACTCATCAAACAATATGCATGGACCATAACACCGAACGTTTCACAGGATTCAGCTAATATCTCCAAAAATATTTGGTGACCTTTATCATTAAGAAATATATCGCGTTTGTCTAATCCTCTGTTAATTACGTGATAATATGCATTATCGAATTGGATTCTAAGTGGTCTTGGCATGGGTTTTCAGGTTTATGGTTGATAAAAAATGTCACAAGGTGTCAGACACTTTTTGACTAAAAAGTGTCTGACACCTTTTTTTCTAAACGTCTAAGTTAACCACTTTCAAAGCATTTTCCACGATGAAGTCGCGTCTTGGTTCAACCACGTTGCCCATTAAAACTGAGAAAGTTTGATCTGCCTCATCAAATTGGTCAATTTTTACTTGCAGCAAAGTTCTGTTAGCAGGATCAAGTGTGGTTTCCCAAAGCTGTTCGGCGTTCATTTCACCCAAACCTTTAAAACGCTGAATTGACAAGCCTTTTTTACCCGCTTCAGTGATTATGTTCATGAGTTCAATTGGCTTTTTAGCGGTTTTTTCTTCATCACCTTTAATAAATTTCACTTCTTTAGCAAAATCTTTAATGATTTGCGCAGTAACTTGCGCAATTGCCACACTTTCTGGCAAATCAAAATATGCACGTTTCACTAAATAAGTGGTTTTAACACCTCTTGATTCTTTAATAATTTCAATGTCTTTTTCATCATTAACTGACGCGCTCCAAGCCACATCTTCATCAGAAGAATGTTTAAAGATTTTTTCAATTTCTTTAATTAAAGATTTAGTTTTTGCTTCATCTTGAATCCAAGATTTATCAAATGCTCCTGCAAGCGCCAAATTTTCTGCAACATCAGATGGAACAAAGCGCGAGAAGCTGTTAATTAAATTAGAAAATTTGCCAAGCTTATTAACAAAATCAAGCAAATCAACACCAGCCCTATCGCCGCTTCCTGATTTTAAAACTGAATTATTAACTGCAGCTTCAATGATATAAGTTTGCAAAGCCTGCTCGTTTTTTAAATAAAGTTCAGAAGATCCTTTTTTAATTTTGTAAAGTGGCGGTTGCGCGATATATAAAAAGCCATGCTCAATTAATTTTGGCATATGACGGAAAAAGAAAGTCAGAAGCAAAGTTCTGATGTGAGAACCGTCCACATCGGCGTCGGCCATGATCACAATTTTATGATAACGCACTTTACTTGGATCAAAATCAACTTCGCCAATTCCAGTTCCAAGCGCGGTGATCATGGTTCCAATTTCGGTTGAAGAAAGCATTTTATCAAAACGTGCTCTTTCCACGTTTAAGATTTTTCCACGAATTGGTAAAATTGCTTGGAATTTACGGTTTCTTCCTGATTTAGCTGAACCGCCCGCCGAGTTACCCTCAACGATGAATAATTCACTTAAAGCTGGATCTTTTTCTTGACAATCTGCCAATTTTCCAGGCAGATTTGAAACTTCCAAAGCAGATTTTCTGCGGGTTAATTCACGCGCTTTACGAGCTGCTTCACGAGCTTGCGCCGCCTCAACTGCTTTGCCAACAATTGCACGCGCATCAGCAGGACGCTCTTCAAACCATTGTGCTAATTTGTCATTCACCCAAGCTTCAACGCAAGTTCTAACTTCGCTTGAAACGAGTTTATCTTTAGTTTGTGAAGAAAATTTTGGATCAGGAACTTTCACTGAAAGCACTCCAGTTAAGCCTTCGCGAACATCATCACCACTTAAAACAATTTTGTCTTTTTTGAACAATTTGTTATCCGCAGCATAATTGTTAATCGTACGCGTTAGAGCCGCCTTCATCCCCGCAAGGTGCGTTCCGCCATCTCTTTGACGAATGTTGTTGGTGAAACATAAAACATTTTCGTGATAAGAATCATTCCACTGCATAGAAAGCTCCATGCTAATTCCGTCTTTATCAGAAGCGGCATTGACAGTGATTGTGGTATGCAGAGCATTTTTGCTTTTGTCTAAATATTTAACATAAGCTTCAACACCACCTTCATAAAACAAAGTTACTTCTTTTGGATCTTCAGAATTGCGTAAGTCTTTTAAGATAATTTTTACACCAGAGTTTAAAAAAGAAAGCTCGCGCAGCCTTTGTTCTAGAGTTGAAAAGTTAAATTCAGTGACATTAGTAAAAGTTTGATTTGATGGATGAAATGTAACTTGCGTTCCTTTTTCACCATTAGCATCGCCAACAATTTTTAAAGGAGCAACCGCATCGCCATGTTGAAAACGCATAAAATGTTCTTTACCATCGCGCCAAATTTTTAATTCTAACCAATCAGAAAGCGCGTTCACCACAGAAACACCCACACCATGCAAACCACCAGAAACTTTATAAGAATTTTGGTCAAATTTACCACCAGCGTGAAGCTGAGTCATGATCACTTCTGCAGCAGAAACGCCTTCTTCTTTGTGAATGTCAACAGGAATACCGCGACCATTGTCTTTTACAGTAACTGATCCATCAGAATTAAGCGCTACAACCACGTGATCGCAATGACCAGCAAGTGCTTCGTCAATTGCGTTATCAACAACTTCATAAACCATGTGATGCAAACCTGATCCATCGTCAGTGTCGCCAATATACATTCCCGGACGCTTACGAACTGCTTCTAAACCTTTTAAAACTTTAATGGAATCTGCGGCATAAACAGCAGCGACATTTTCAACTTGTTCAATTTCGTTTTTCACTTTTTGATATTTTTATTGTTATGAATATGATGATTGGAAAACCTTCAGCTTTGTGGACTTGATGGTGAAAATATTTTACAGTTTAAAACTTAAAAAAGAAAGAATTTTTACGGCTCTATCAAGTTTTTTTTATAAAAGCTATTGCCCCAACTCAAGTTCAATTTGTTCAACTCCGCCACCTGCACTAACACCAAGCTTCTGTTCATAACTTTTAATATAACACAAAGCATTTTTACGATCTTCAC